>NZ_JAGGZH010000108.1 GCF_021162145.1 Thermotoga sp. | reverse complement strand
TACGACCGCTACACTGTTTCCATACCTCTAAGGAAGTATTGAAACTTGAGTCCCATTAATAAAGCCTGTTAGCGCATCTATGTTTCCATACCTCTAAGGAAGTATTGAAACTCACAACTTAGAACGGCCGAAACACCCGTTAGGAGTTTCCATACCTCTAAGGAAGTATTGAAACTGAAAATTATCTTTGCTTCGACAAATTCATCTAAAACGTTTCCATACCTCTAAGGAAGTATTGAAACCCGTTGATTTTCGAAGAAATTATACCACAAGACTTTTCAAGATACAAGAGTAATACTTGACTTTCAGTGCTCATTCATCATAAACCATTCTAACACACGAACTGGTATCATCAAGTACCAAGTGAAAAGACGGAATAATTGCATAGTCAAAGAAAGATGGAAAAGAAGGGAAAAACAAAAGATAAATTACATTGACCTAGGTCAAGGGTTTTTGGGGCGTTTTGAGGGAAATTCGTATAGTTACCAGTTTCACAAATGCAAACAAAAAGGCACGCCTTAAAGTGTTTATGGCTAAATATATTCTTCCCCTTTTCAACGGCTTTTTGAATAACAATATGCAGATAGATTTCCACATATTTTCCCGTACAATTACTATTATTCCTTTTTTAACGCATAATGCATCCTTCTCAAAGTCGCATGAATTTCTCCGTTACCGGTAATTGCATACTCTGTATCTACCTCTACATACCTTATACAAACACCACCCGCTTTGTGAACAATTGGAACTAACCTGGTTTGTATGAATAAAACATAATTGTAGAAAACCAATTAGTTTGTAACTAACACCAATCCTTTACAACATATCTTGTCAGTTATTTACAGCTGGTGTAAAATTTATCTGGGGGTGTGAGTGATGAAAGCTCTTATCATCGGTGTTGGTAACATTGGAAAGCAATTGCTGAAAATGGCTCGTTTTGAGAAAGTATATGCTTTCGACAAATATCGAAGAAGTTACATTCCAGATGTGCAGTGGCTCGAAGAGTTTCACGTTCCTGAGGATGTGGACACGGTAGTTGAATGTGCTTCCCAAAAGGCGGTTAAGGAGTACTCCTCACAGATACTGAAGAGCAGCGTGAACTATCTCATCGTCAGTACCAGCGCTTTCGCTGATAGGACTTTCAGAGAGTTGTTTTTCGAGGAGCTGAAGAGGTCACCGGCAAGAGTCTTTTTCCCCTCCGGTGCGATCGGTGGACTGGATTTGATATCGGCGATAAGAGACACCGTTGAACAAGTGATCATTGAAACAAAAAAACACCCAAGAAGCCTTGATGTGAGCGTTGAAGGAGAAACGACTGTCTTTGAGGGAAGTGTGGAAGAAGCGGCGAAACTTTTTCCCAGAAACATAAACATCGCTTCAACCGTTGGTCTCGTCGTTGGATTTGAAAGGGTAAAGGTGATCATAAAATCCGATTCTTCTCTTTCCCACAACGTTCACAATATAAGAGTGTTCTCCAGTATTGGAACATACGAGTTCAGGATAGAAAACCTTCCATCTCCGGAAAATCCCAAAACGAGTATGGTAACAGTCTATTCCATCTTGAAAACCATCGAAAGTCTAGACTCCAAGATCGTCTTCGAATGAGGAGGGACGATGGTGATAGACAAAATTCTCAATTTGAAGAAAGAAAAGGGTTATGTGATACTTGCTCATAACTACCAGATTCCAGAACTTCAGGATATAGCAGATTTTGTAGGTGATTCACTCCAGCTTGCAAGGAAAGCGGTGGGTTTAAAAGAGAAAAAGATACTCTTCCTTGGTGTAGACTTCATGGCAGAACTGGTCAAGATACTGAATCCAGAAAAGAAAGTCATAGTTCCCGACAAAAGTGCAACATGTCCCATGGCGAATCGCCTGACACCGAAGATGATAGAAGAATACAAGAAAAGATTCCCGGGTGCTCCTGTTGTTCTCTATGTGAACAGCACAGCAGAGTGTAAAGCTCTCGCAGACGTCATATGCACTTCTGCGAACGCAGTGGAAGTTGTGAAAAAGATCGAATCGGATGTGATTCTTTTCGGTCCAGATAAGAACCTGGCAGAGCACGTAGCTGAAAAAACGGGAAAGAAAATAGTTGCCATACCCGAAGGTGGGCGTTGCCCTGTCCATCAGTTCAGCGAAAATTCCGTCGATATTGCAAAGAAAAAGTACCCAGATGCTAAAGTGGTGGTTCACCCGGAATGCCCAAGATCGGTCAGAGATAAAGCTGATTATGTGGGAAGCACTGGGCAGATGGAAGAGATACCAAAGGGTGATCCATCGAAGACCTTCGTGATAGGAACGGAAATAGGAATGATTCACAAGTTAAAAAGGAAATTCCCAGACAGAAATTTCATTCCGCTGGAGAATGTCATCTGTGTGAACATGAAGAAAAACACTCTGGAAAACACACTTTTGGCCCTTGAAACGGAATCTTTCGAAGTTACACTTCCGGAAGATATTATCGAAAAAGCCAGAAGGCCCATACTCAGAATGTTTGAAATCATGGGGTGATATTGTGGAAAAGCTTCTGGATATCCTTGTATCCCATGTGAAAGAGGACGAAGGAGGGTTGGATATTGCCTCCTTCCCACTTCGAAACATGACTTCCAAAGCGGCCGTTGTTCTGAAATCAGAAAACGTGGTTGCCTCTGGAATAGAGCTTGCACAGAAGTTTCTGGAAAGGTATCATCTAGCTTCCAAATTCTACGTGGAAGACGGTGAACTCGTATCTGAAAAGGGTGTGATTGGTGAGATAGAAGGTAACGCGTACAACCTGCTTTTGATCGAAAGAACGCTTTTGAACACGCTTTCACTGATGTTTTCAACGGCCACCATCACCAGGAGGTTTGCCAGCAAGTTGAAACACACAAAAATAGCCGCCACAAGGAAGACGATTCCGGGGGTGTCTCTTCTTCAGAAACTTGCTGTGATACATGGAGGAGGAGACACCCATAGGTTCAATCTCGAAGACTGCGTTATGATAAAGGATAACCACTTGAAGATTTATGGAAGCGTGGAAAGAGCAATCCGAGAGGTTAAAAAGATCACCTCTTTCACGAAGAAAATCGAAGTCGAAGTTGAAAGCATGGAAGACGCCCTGAAGGCTGTTGAAATGGGTGCTGACATTGTCATGCTGGATAACATGTCACCAGAGATGGTCAAGAAGATATCCAGAAAGATCAAAGAGATGAACTCAAACGTTGTGGTAGAGGTGTCTGGGGGTATTACAGAAGAGAACGTATCAGATTACGACATGGAAACGGTCGATGTGATCTCCACGAGCCGCCTGACTTTGAGTGGGATTTTCGTGGATCTTTCTCTCGAGGTTCAACGGTAGAGATTGAGTATCAACCCGTTGATTTCCTCTATTCTGGCAGCCAGGTTTATTGTTTGCCACTCGTTCTTCATGATCTTTTCGGTGAGATCCATTAGCTTTTCGTTCACCTCTTCTACTACAACGTGAAGTTTTGCTCTGCCGGTGGTCATATCGAAACTACCAGATAGTTTATAGAGCCTTTTTTCAACAAGTTTCAGGAACTCCTTTATGGCATTTTTGTACCTCTTCAGATTGGAAGGAGTGGGGGATCTTACCAGTTCGTTTCCAGACTCAATCACTTCTTCGACAGCTTCCTCAAGGAGTTTTTCGAATTGTTCCACGCTGACATCTCTCATTATGTCGAAGAACTCTCTTCTCTCTATCTTTCCGGTTCTGGAAGTTTTTTTGGATTTTTTTCCCTTAACTTCCTGGTTTTTCAAAGATTCTCCTCCGAGAGGATCTATCCTCACCTTTTCATCTCCTCGGTGATGACCTTCAATTTCTCTGGGTCAAGGTACAACCTTTGGTACTCTTTCCCCTGGACCTTCACAGTGACAGGTTTCTTCGTTATCGTCGGTGCCTCAAAAATATCGATCGCATAGCTCGATGCTTTTTCTAGGAACTTGTACAGGGAAAATCTGTTCAAATTGTTGAATCCAAAATCCTTTACCCAACTTCCCACGAACAAAAAGTCGAAGAACCTCATTTTTCTCTTTGAAAGCTCTTTAACAAAATCTGTGAAACTTTCAACCTGTCTACCAAGAAGATCGTGACAGAGCTTCAGAAATTCGTCTTTTGACATCACTGAATAGAAGGCTCTTTCTGCTTTCACTTGAAGCAGGTTTTCTATTTTTTCAAGATCGCTCAGAGGTCTTTCGGAAAAGAGAGACTCTCTTCTTTCCGGATCGTAGGATTCCTTTGGGAAGGAAACGATGTACACCATTCTCTTCGTGTCGTCTATTCTCACGAAATAACTTTCATCTTCCACTCTGAAAAGATAATGGACTTGGCTCGCTTTGTAGTCTGGAGAAGAAAGGAAGGATCTGTAGTAGAGAAATCCGACGGCAACGATTGCTATAACTATAAAAAAAACGGTGAGTAACACTTTACTCGATCTCTTCATCTACATGCCCTCCTCTGCTCATGAGAATACTGTTCCAGAGCTCCACCGTTTCTGGTATGAGTAAAAGATCTCTTCCAACCGCGTAGAAGATTTTGTTCTTCAAAACCTGGAAGAATCCTTCGTCTAGACTTCGAAACGCTATCTTCCGCAAAGCGTCAACCCCAGGGAAGTCTCGTGTGAATTCAAGAGAATCGGCTATGAAGAGGATCTTCCCTATCTCCTTGAAACTGACGTGTCCTGAAGTGTGATAGGCCACAGCCATGAGCACTTCTTCGTCGTCCACGTTGAAGCGCCTTCTCAAAAACTCCGCCGCCACCTTTCCGTGGAGCAAAACAGAATGAGCTTTTTCCAGCTCTGATATCTCCAGACCGTAGGCCCTGGACATCTTCAAGAGCTTTCGGGGTGGTACATCTCTGAACATGTCGTGAGACAGAGCAGCGAGTTCCAATCTGTTGAGATCCACATTGTATATCTCTCCCAACCTCCTCGAAAAATCCACCACGGACTTCACGTGAACGATTCTCTTCTTTGAAAGAACTCTGTTCAGGATCGCTTCCAGTTCATCTATCACTATTGTCATCTTCACCACACCTCTCTCTCCGCTTCTTCTATCTCCATTCCGGGGTAAAGATCCAGGTAATCTATGATGGCGTCAAAGACCTTCTCTATGAAAGCCCTGTCGGTGTTCACCATGGCAATTCCAATCTCGAAGAAATTCTTCGAGTCGTGTGCTCCCACTTCGGAGATGGATATGTTGTACTTTTTTCTCAGATCGTTTATGAGTCTTTTCAATATACCTCTTTTTTCCTTCAAAGACCTCACACCAAAGAGTCTGACACGCAAATTTACCACACCAATATTCATTCTACCACCTGCTCTCAGTAGAGCACGAAGGAGAGTATCAAGGGTTCTCTTCCAATTTCCAACTTGGCTCTGGAATTTTTCACACTCACCCTCACAAGGTCGTCGTTGAATACGTTTTTAGAATGGATACAGATACTTTCCCATGTGCCGGAAAAATCGAGAATGACAGAAACAATTTCCAGAAGAGGGTTCAAAACACAGAGAAGAAACCTGTTTTCGTGTCTCCAGAGATAGGATATCACCTTCTCTGGTTGATCATTTCTTACAAAGATCATCTCCCCATCTGAAAACATATTTGTTCTGAGTCTGTAGTGGGCAAATCTTTTGTGTAAGACGAATATTTCGTTTTCTTGCCTGGGGATGGGAAGTGTGTACTCGTTGAATATGTCCAGATCCTCTTCAAGGCCGTATTCCTGCCCATTGTGAACCAGTGGCACTCCCTTCATCGTAAAAAGAAGGGCGATCCAGTGTATTAACGATTCTTGAGAGAGAAACCTTGCTACTCGAGGCTGGTCGTGATTTTCTAGAAATCTCATCTTTATGTATCCTTTTGGGTACATGTGATCCTGCATTCTCAAAAAGTCGATGTACTCCCTCAGACTTCCTCTTCCTTCTATGAAATCCCGGAACCTGTAGTAACCGTCGTAGTCATAAGTGATGTCGAACGCCTGGTACATGTACGGATCGTGAGTCTCGGATATCCATATGAGTCTTTTCACAGGATCAAGGCTTTTTCTGGCCTGTATCCAGAAATCCAGAGGAACAAGACCTGCCACATCACACCGGAATCCATCCACGTCGAATTCCTCAACCCAGTACCTCATCATGCTGATCATGTATTCTCTCAACTCTCCGTTCGAATAGTCGAAATCGATGACATCCGACCAGTCTGGTACTTTCCTCGCAAAGTTCCCGTTCTCGTCCCTGAGAAACCACTCGGGATGTTTCTTCACTAAGACGTTGTCAACAGCGGCGTGGTTTAACACCATGTCCATCAAAACGTACATATTCAACTCGTGTGCTCTCTCCACAAACTTTCTGAAATCTTCCTTGGTTCCTATGAGAGGATCTATTTCGTAGTAGTCGCGAGTGGCGTATGGAGAGCCGAGGGTTCCTTTTCTTCCTTCCACACCAGTAGGATGAATGGGCATCAACCACACTGTGTTGATGCCCATTCCTTTCAATCTTTCCAGATCTTTCTCGAGCGATAGGAATTTCTTTCCTTTTTCTCCTGGATAAGCCCTTGCGAAAGCTTCGTATATTACCAGGTTCTTGAAGTTCATATTATTTCTCCTGTTCTTGCATTTCTCTTCTTCTCTCTTCGATGATCTTCTCTTGGATGTTCGGGGGTACTATCTCGTATCTCTGGAATCTCATGGTGAAATAACCTCTTCCACTGGTGATGGAGGAAAGCTTGTTGGAAAAGTCGAGCATTTCGGCAAGAGGAACTTCTGCTTTCACCTTCACCATACCTTTACCGGAGGGTTCCATACCGAGGGGTCTTCCTCTTCTGCTGGAAATCTCCCCCATCACGTCTCCAGCGTTTTCTTCAGGGACGAAGACCTCTACCTCCATAATCGGCTCCAGTATCACAGGTTTTGCAGCTTCCATTCCTTTCTTGAAGGCCTGTATAGCTGCAATCTGGAACGAAATATCGGAAGAGTCCACTTCGTGGTAGGAACCGTCAAAGAGAATGACTCTGACGTCTGTGACGGGATAACCTGCGAGTACACCTTTTTTCATCGCTTCTCTGATACCTTTATCAACAGAGGGAATGAAGTTCCTGGGGATTACCCCTCCGACGATCTTGTCCACAAACTCGTATCCCTGACCTCTCGGGAGAGGCTCCAGCTGTATCTTTACGTGTCCGTACTGACCGTGACCACCCGTTTGCTTTTTGTGTTTGTGCTCTGCCACGGCTGCTGCGGTGATCGTCTCTCTGTAGGCGATCTTCGGTCTTCCAATTTCCACGTCGACCCCGAAAATCCTTTTCAGTCTTTCCACCATAACGTCAAGGTGCATGGCACCAAGTCCTGAGATCACTGTTTCGCCAGTTTCCGGGTCGTATTCCCACACGAAAGTAGGATCAGAGTCAGAAAGCCTGGACAGCCCTCCGCTGATCTTGTCAATGTCTGACTTGGACTTGGGGTGGACAGAACGAGAGAACATGGGTTCCGGGAAGGAGGGAACAACTATCTTCACCCTTCTATCTTTGTGGGCAAGGGTTTCCCCAACGGCACCTTCTTTGAGTTTTAAAAGAACAACTATCTCACCCGGGCCGACAGACTCAACTTCTTTTTGCTGTTTGAGAACGGGAAGATAAACGTGTCCGACTTTTTCCGAAGTATCTTTCTGAACGTTGACGATGGTGTCGCCGTTCTTCAAAGTTCCCGCTATGACTTTTGCGAAGGTTATTCTTCCAACGAACTGGTCAACAACAGATTTGAAAATGTAAGCACAGAAGGGCTCTTCTTCAGATAGGGGAATTTCCACCTCTTTTCCATCTTCCATTGCCGCCTTGTAAGGACTCGCTTCTGCTGGAGAGACCCCAATACTTTCCAGATAATCCAGCAACGCCTCAACGCCCATCTCCTTGAGTCCGGAACCTGCTATCACGGGTACCACTTCGCCTTTTCTGTAGCTTTCCTTGAGAACTCTCATGAGTTCATCGTATTCTATCTCTTCTCCATCGAGGTATCTCATCATGAGTTCTTCATCCTGTTCCACTATGTCTTCGAGGATCTCCGATCGTAGATCGTTGAACTCAGACGGCATATCTTCTTCCACTAACTCTTCTCCTTTGTATCTGTATGCCTTCTTCTTGAGAAGATCGACAACACCTTCAAAGCTTTCTGCGGCACCGATTGGAACAACAAGAGGTAATATTTTCTTTGAGAACCTTTCTTTCAACTCTGCAACAACATTATCGAAGTTTGCCCTTTCTTTGTCCATCTGGTTCACAAAGACCATGATGGGTTTTTTCATCTCTTCGGCGAGATTCCAGGTTCTTTCTGTCTGTATCTCCACGCCTGCCACGGCGTTCACTACCGATATCACGTTCTCCGCAATAAAAATCCCGTTTATGACCTCAGAAATGAAATCCGCAAATCCCGGGGTATCTATCAAAAACATTCTCTTGCCCTTCCATTCAAAGGCCGCCACGTGTGAGGAAAAGCTCGCTCCTTTTTCTTCTTCTACGGGATCGTAGTCCACGTATTTCGTCTCAGGTTTGTCAATCATGTTCAGTTTGTAAAGGATACGAGCTAGAAGCAAAGATTTCCCAGATCCGTTGTGCCCTATTAGGGTTGCTGTGCGCACATTCCGAATTTCTCCCATCACTCACCCACCTCCGTGCTTTTTTTCTTCCAAACAACGATTCCCACAGGTATGGCTGCCGTGCTGTTTGCTGCCTTTCCAAAGAGGCTTCTACCCACGGCCATGACCGATGAGCTTCCTCCGTCAACACACATGGCGTCTTCGAAGCCCTTGGAGAGAAGGAAATCAACGAGTTCATCATAATTCAATCCTCTCGTTATATGATTATAACCTTCGAACACGATAAACCAAAGTTTTCCGTCTTTTGTAGCAATGACCGTTCTTGGTGCCTTCGCATAAGCGATGCCACCGCCGTACCTTGCCTTCTCCTCCTGAGCATCAGGAATGGGAGCACCGTTTTGGATCAAAAGAGGGCCCCCTTCTACTGCCTGCCTTATCCGAATTGGAAGATTAGGTTGAACGGAAAGATAAGCTTTGTCTCCTATCTTCAGGTTGGAAAGGTATGCCTCGTACTTTTTGGAAACAGCAACCACGTACTCTGAACCTTCGGCTCTTTCTCTGTATCCCAGGTACTTTATCGTGTCTTCATCTACCACAAAGTACAACTTGTCATCTTTCCTCGGGATCGTACCTGAAAACTCTTTCGTGTAAACCAGCACCTCTCCCTCACCGAGCGTGTTGATTCCTTTGACGAGGAAGAGCACACCGTTCACCGTCAGGGTAACGTCCACAAGCATCCTTCCGATGAACACGTCTCCTTCTTCAGTGATCGCAAAAACGGGCCTTCCAGAGAACATTGTAGAATAAGGCTTCCCGTCTATCACAATGAGGCCAATGGGGAACTTCGTCACAGGGTCAAAGTAGTTTCCGTTTATCCCGGCCACGCCTCCAACCCTTTCTACCATATCGTCGAGTTGCTCAAGGAAGCCAAAGCCTTCTTCAGCGATAACGGGTTTCACCTCAACCTTGTCTGGGTCCATGATCAGGTAGTTCACAACCGTTTTTTCTCCCCTGCCGAACTCTTCTATCTTACGTTCGAACACAACACCATCAGCTATCTTCATCTTCCCGAAGAATCCTTTGACCAGCGATAACTGGCAGACAAGATGACCCTTTTCAAAAGTCAATTTCACATCGGGGTAGAAATTTCCAACATTGACGATGAGGGTTATCTCGCTTTTTCCTGGTTCCACTTCTATTCCTTCTGAAACCACCGGCATGCTTTCCACCACAGGAGAGATCTTCAAGACAACCCTGCCCATGCTCTTTTCCACTTCCACCATGTCTGGCACCAGAACACCCGTGTAAGAGATGGTTACCCTGTCTCTTTCCTTCGTGGCAGAAAGAACGATCGGCAGGGAGTCGTAGATGAGTACGTTTTCTCCCTTCGTGTAGACTTGATATCCCTCCATCAGCTCTTTTATGGCATCGATCGGTAGAAGAAGTTTTCCCTCCAGAAACAAGGGCGAGGAGAGTTTTTTCACGAAATCCAGCACCGTTTCTTTTTCTTTCACAAAGAGCACATGGTCATCGTGGACAACGTAGTGGTATCCGTTTGCGTGTATGTAACCAACACCAACCGGTGTGAGATCTTCTACGTAGACGTAGTAGACATCATCTTTGAGGACACTCCTGATGGGAAATGCCTCTTTTCCACTGATCACGTAAGAGGCAAAGGAAAAACAGGCAAGGAGAAGAAAGACGAAAATAAATTGCTTCATCTGATCACCTCTTCTACTACCCTGAAGGGTTCTGGTGGAGTATTGGATACCACGTAAGCTTCCTTCAAAAGTTTCATGGCGTTTTCCAGATCGCTCTTTTCTGAGACATAGAGCTTTGCGATCGTTTCTCCTTTTCCCACGAAGTCTCCCAGTTTTTTCTCAACAACGATTCCCGCACCGGGATCTATCTTGTCTTCTTTCTTCTTTCTTCCTGCACCCAGAAGCATGGAGGCTGTTCCTACCTTTTCGGTGTCTATGAACGATACGTATCCTTCCTTCTCAGATTTGAACTCTTCTACCCTCTTTGAAACGGGTAGAAACTTCCAGGGCTCGTCGACCACCCTCTCGTCTCCGCCCTGAGCTTTCACGAGCACACGGAATTTTTCGAGAGCCTCTCCCGTTTCGATCTTTCTCTTCAAAATCTTCTTTCCTTCTTCAAACTTCGAATCTCCCGCAAGCTCGAGCATCAAAGCACCAAGAGTAATTGAAAGTTCCTCCAAATCCTTCGGACCGTTTCCCTTGAGGGTTTCTATTGCTTCTATCACTTCCAAGGAATTTCCTACGAAGTGTCCCAGCGGCTGATTCATGTTTGAAAGGACGGCAACGGCTTTTTTACCGTGACGTTTTGCTATATTCAGCATCAGGTTTGCGAGTCTTCTGGACTCTTTTATGTCTTTTATAAAAGCACCCGTTCCAAACTTCACATCTAGGACGAACGCGTCGCTTCCGGCTGCAAGCTTTTTACTCATTATGCTCGATGCGATCAGGGACAACTCATCGACAGTTGCTGTTGCATCGCGGAGGGCGTATATCTTTTTGTCCGCGGGTACGAGATTTCCCGTCTGGCCCACTATCGCTATACCGTACCTCTTCACGTTTTCAACGAACTCGTCGATGGAGAGTTCTGTTCTGAATCCCGGTATAGACTCCAGCTTGTCGATCGTTCCTCCTGTGTGTCCAAGAGCGCGTCCGGACATTTTCGCAACGGGAACACCACACGAAGCAACGAGTGGTGCGACAACGAGGGTGGTTTTATCACCAACACCTCCTGTTGAGTGCTTGTCAACCTTCTTCCCAGGTATTTCTGAGAGGTCTAGGATCTCCCCGGATTTCATCATGGCTTCGGTGAGATAATAGGTCTCTTCTTCGTCCAAGTGGCGAAAGAAGATCGCCATCAAGAACGCCGCCATTTGATAGTCCGGTATCTCGCCGTCGACGTAACCCCTCACCATGAAGCCTATTTCCTCTCTGGAGAGTTTTCCTCCGTTTCTCTTTTTCAGAATGACATCGTAGGCCCTCAAAGTTATCACCTGTCCTTGGGCAGAAAAACTCTCATAAGAGTTCCCTGACCGATTTCGCTTTCTACCTCTATTTTTCCACCGTGTCTGTCGACGATCGTCTTCACTATCGTAAGACCAAGGCCGGTACCTCCCATTTTCCTTGACCTCGCCTTGTCCACTCTGAAGAACTTCTCGAAAATCCTGCTTTGAGCCTCTTTTGGGATGCCAGGCCCTGTATCTTCTACTTCTATAATAGCCCATTCAGGTGTATCGTAGGCCCTCACCCAGACTTTCTTTTCTCCTTTTTCTTTGAAGGAGGTGTACTTGACGGCGTTGTCCACAAGATTCAAGAGCATCTGGATGAGTCTTTCCTTGTTCCCCTTGACCATGACATCTTCACAATCAACCTCCAAATCCACCTCGTTTTCCTCTGCGATGGGCTGGACTATCCTGTAAACATAATCTACCACTTCACACAGATCCAGCTCTTTCATTTCGAATTCAACGGAACTTTCTTCCATTTTCTCAAGATCTAGCAGGTCGTTTATGAGGCGTGTCATACGCGCTGATTCCTCTTCTATGATCTTAAGAAATCTTTTGACCAGCTCTTTGTTCTCAAGATCGTCTTCCAGCAACGTTTCCGCGTATCCATGTATAGAAGTAAGAGGTGTTCTGAGCTCGTGGGAAACCGTTGCGATGAATTCACGCCTCATTTCATCTAGTTTCCTTTCCTTAGTCACATCGTGAAAGAGGATGACAAAGATTTTATCACCGCTTTTCAGATCGACGGGAATCACCTTCACGTGGAAATACTTTTTGTCGTTTTCTACGTAAGTAACCTGTGTGCCTTCCTGTGGTTCCAGACTTTTTATAGTCTCTTCGACCATTTCGTTTATGTAGTAATCCTCGAATATTTCGTAGTAGCGCCTTCCCTCGGGGTTGATTCTATCCTGAACGAGTTTTCGGGCAGCTTCGTTCAAAAATGTGATGTTTCCCTCCCTGTCCAGTATGAATATGGGCTCGCTGAGACTGTTGAGTATGGTGAGGAAATTGTCCCGACTGACCTCCACACGAACGATCTTATCTTTCAGGTTATCAATGTGCTTTTTCAAGCGCTCGAAAAGATAAAGTGGGGGAACATCTTTTTCCCCCAACATATCTGCCACTTTCTTTATGAAAATCCTGTACTCGGAAAGCTTCTTCCTAAAGAAGAAAACGAGTAGGGCAAACAGCAGGATTCCTGCGATGATCAGGAACATTTCCATGGATCAATCTTCCTTTCCTGGGTCTCTGAACTTGTAACCCTTTCCACGAACGGTAATGATGTATTTCGGATTGGACGGATCTTCTTCTATCTTCGTTCTCAGTCTTCTGATGTGCACGTCGACCGTCCTCGTGTCACCGTAATAGTCGTACCCCCACAATTTGTCGAGAAGCACGTCCCTGCTGAAGACCTTTCCTTCATTTTCTGCCAGAAACCTGAGGAGCTCGAATTCCAGAGGTGTGAGATTCACTTTCTTTCCTCTCACCTTTACCTCGTATTTCTCCACGTCGATCTCGAGATCTTTCGCGGTGATCTTCTTGGGCCTCTCTTCTTTGCTCTGCACAGCGGCAGACAGCCTTCTGAATATAGCCTTCACCCTTGCGAGGAGTTCTCTCACGCTGAAGGGTTTTGTGATATAATCGTCCGCTCCAAGTTCTAGGCCGAGCACTTTGTCGAACTCCTCACCTTTGGCGCTCAGAAAGATGACCGGAGTGTTCCTGTATTTTTCCATGGACCTGATCTTTCTAACAAGCTCAAACCCGTCCATCCCTGGTAGCATGATATCCACTATAAACATATCCACATCTTCTTCATTGGCAAGCTTTAGAGCCTCTTCTCCGTCGTACGCTTTCAAAACATCGTACCCTTCTTTAGCGAGGTTGTATCCCACCAGTTCCAAAATCGCTGGATCGTCGTCGACAACCAAAATCTTTTTCTTCGCCATCTTCAATCCCCCTGAGAGGGGTACACCTCCTTTCATGTGATTTCTATACTATTTTAACATTCACAATTCAGATTTTGGAGATGGTCTTTTCCTGAACGTGTACCAAGAAGCGAGGAACACAAACAAAAGGAAGAGCGAGACATAGAAAAGCACCATGGACTTGTTCTCGAAAAAAAACTCTGGGTGAAACTCCATGTTGAATATCCCGGACAGGTAGTGAAGTACCAGAGCTGCTAGGACAGCAGCACCCACTATCACCGAAAGCATTCTCGCGAAGTCTTTTTCTTTTCGATAGGCGGTGATCCCTGCGAGAAGACCTATCAAAACAGACAAGCCCAGTGTTATCCAGTCCATATACTGCACATTTTGGATGTTGAAAGAATTCACCATGAAGTTTATCACATAGTAAGCTAAGAAGGAAACCGTTACGAAGGCTGCCAGGAAGACCAGATACTTGTACAGAACATAGATCACAACCGCTGTCAAAACACCAACAGCTACCATGACAATCGTTCTCACGTTTTCATTGGAGAGATAATCTTTCAAAATTTCAATTTTCGACAGGAGAGGAAACACACAGTTGATTCCTAGTATAAAACCCAGAACAGCAAAAGTGATATGCTCGACGTATCTGGAAGCGAACATCAAAAAAAGGGCCGCAGGAAGAGAAAAGTACCAGTTTTCGACAACCAGTTTCAAAAAATCCCCTATCACCCTTTCCACAGGTATCCCTCCTTAATTTTAAAACCAGAAATGCCCCGCTGAGGGGGCTGGATTTCAAAGCCAAGTGTGAATTCACTCCTGAGTTGCTTCCAAACTCTTCAGGTACTCGTTGACTTTCTTGAAGAGTCTCTCTTTTCTCCTTGCTCCCTGATTCTTGTGGATAACACCTTTTGACACAGCCTTATCGATGGCAGCCTGTGCCTTTCTGGCAAGCTCCAGAACCACTTCCTTTGGTTCGCCGCTTTCGATGGCTTTGATGACCTCCTTTATTCTGTTTTTAAAAAAGGTTTTGTAAGCCTTATTCCTCAGCCTTCTTTTCTCAGAAACTCTGACCCTTTTCTTCGCAGATTTCGTGTTAGGCACTACTCAATCCCTCCCTCACATGTTGAAGGCTCCTTTCAACTCATCAACCATGTCAAGCTTTTCCCAGGTGAACTCTTCTTCGTCTCTGCCGAAGTGACCGTAGGCTGCTGTTTTCTTGTAAATAGGCCTCAGGAGGTTGAGTTTCCTTATGATCGCCCCCGGTCTGAAGTCAAACAGCTCGGTAATCACCTTGAGGAGTTTTTCCTCGTCAACCTTTGCTGTGCCAAACGTGTCAATCAATATGGAGACAGGTTTGGCAACACCTATGGCGTAAGACAGCTGTATGAGAAACTTGTCGGCAAGACCCGCAGCAACCACGTTCTTCGCTACATATCTTGCCATATAATGAGCTGATCTGTCAACCTTCGTTGGATCTTTACCGCTGAAGGCACCTCCTCCATGTGGGACCCACCCTCCATAGGTATCGACTATGATCTTCCTTCCGGTGAGCCCCGTATCCGCCATCGGGCCACCCAGAACGAACCTTCCTGTGGGGTTGACGAGTATTTTCATCCTGTCGTCTCTGTACTCCTCTGGTATCACGGGATTTATGACGTGCTCAATGATTGCTTCTCTCAGATCCGATTGGGAGATGTCTGGATCGTGCTGAGTGGATATGAGAACGGTGTCAACTCGCACTGGCTTGTCGCCCTCGTACTCTATCGTCACCTGTGTTTTTCCATCTGGTCTCAGGAAGGGAAGGATTCCTTTTTTTCTGACCTCGGCAAGTCTCATGGCCAGATGGTGAGCCAGGGTGATTGGTAGAGGCATGTATTCAGGTGTTTCATTTGTGGCGTAACCGAACATGATTCCCTGGTCCCCAGCTCCTAGTGCTTCTAACTCGTCTGCTACCTCTTCTCCGCTTTTTACTTCGAGCGCTTTATCCACACCGAGTGCTATATCCGGGGATTGACTGTGTATGCTTGTGAGCACTCCGCATGTTTCTCCATCGAAACCGTACTTCGCCCTCGTGTATCCTATTTCAAGGATCGTCTTTCTCACAATATCTGGTATCTCCACGTACGCCCTCGTTGTAACTTCTCCTGCTACAATGACCAGTCCCGTGGTCACAAGGGTCTCAACGGCGACCCTGCTCCTTGGATCCTGTTCAAGCATGGCGTCCAGTATGGCATCCGAGATCTGATCAGCGATCTTGTCGGGATGGCCTTCTGTGACACTTTCACTGGTGAAAAGTCTTCTCATTTCCCATCCTCCTTTCGCTGGTCGTATGACAGCTTTGATAGTTTATCATATCTTCTCTTAAAAGAAGGTTACGTTATTGTTTTTGAGCATCTTCATACTCTTCCTTGGTGATGAAGCTACCTCCTTCAATAGAAACTGATACCGGTTTGTAAGAGGATGTGAACCTTGCAACAAGATGGATTCTGTTAGGGCACTTGGAACCCACGTAGAGCTTGTCTATCTTGTAGGGAACACTGGGATTGTCATAGTCCACAATGAAGTCATATCCCCGTCTCAGGTGACTCCTGAACACTTCTCCACATCGATCGCACTTTATATAAACGACCAGTGCTCCTTTTTCTCTGTAAAAAGGATCTTGGTCTAGGTTCTTCTTCCTTTTTCCAAAAAACAGAAAGAGCACCATCTCACCTCCTCTGCAGATAAAAAGAAAACTTCTTCTCCATACCCCATATGTCTTCAAGAACGATAGTGTACTTGGCAAAGTCAGGGAATCTTCCGATTTCTGGAAATTTGTTGACTTTCACAAGCGTTGAAAACGTCTCCGGAAACAGTTTATACCAGAGCTCGAATCTGTACGCCGCCGATACGGACCTTCTGTCGTACACTCCCCAGACGTTCGTGAACTCGGACCACGGAATCTGCTCAAAAGAGATCTGATAGATCTCTTCTTCTTCCATCAAGAGTGAAATTTTCTTGAGTCCTAGCGTGTTGTTAAAACCCCTGGAATAGGCTTTTATGGAAAGAACTGGAAAGCTTCCGGTGAACGGGTATGTTCTGTTTTCGACGAAGTTGTATTCTTCGTCTCCTATTTTCAACTTTTCCAGAACGAGGGCCTCATCCACGGGCTTGGGGAGATTCAAGAAATTTGCAGGATCGAAGGAGACTTCCTCTTTCTTGTCTCTTATTTCAAAATGGGCGTGTGGTATGGGTGCTTCTCCGGTGGTGCCGGAGTATCCCACCACTTCTCCCTTTTCAAACCAGATTTCTTTCTCCGGGAACTCCACGACAATCCTCACATCTTCGAATTCTTCCTTCAGGGAGTCAACGATTGTCTCGAGTTTTTTTGCAAACCTACTCAAATGGGCGTACAGCGTTCTGTAACCATTTTCGTGCTCCAGGACCACCGTGTAGCCGTATATGTCGTCCTTGTCGATCTCAAGTCTAACGAGCCACCCTCTCTCAGAAGCGTAGATAGGGACACCTTCTTTCAAGCCGGTAGAAAAATCCATACCCATGTGAAAGTGAGGCCCTCTGCTTCCACTTCCTCTGTACTCACCAAAACTCGCCGAGACCCGCGGAGAGTCAACAGGCGGGGAAAACGAAAAGACCATGGAAAAAATGAAGATCAGTACTGTTATCAAAAACCCTCTCTTCACAACAATTCCCTCCTCATCTTCTGGCAGATTTTGCTATATCCATCAGTTTTTTTCTCAAAAGGAGTCTTTTTGCAGGTTTTATTCTGTCTATTATGAGTACCCCGTTCAGATGATCGTACTCATGCTGGAAAACCCTTGCGGGATATCCTTCCAGCTCCTCTTCCACAGACTCTCCGCGGGGAGTTTGATATCTCACCTTCACTTTCCTGCTCCTTTCTATCTCGACGAAGATTTCTGGAAAGCTCAGGCAACCTTCTTCTGCTATTTCTGTTTCGGAGCTGGTTTCGAGGATCTCAGGGTTGATCACCGCCACTGGACCGTTTCCCACGTCCATGACGAAGAGTCTCTGGGATATTCCAACCTGTGGTGCTGCAAGTCCCACACCGTCGTAGTGGTACATCGTTTCTATCATCTTCTCTATTGTTCGCTTCAAGGCACCATCGAACTTTGTCACAGGTTTTGCTCGCTTTCTTAAAACAGGATCTCCAAAGACTCTTATTCTGTACATGGTTCGTACACCTCCCTGAATTTTCTCAAACAACTTTCGTTGGTGAGGAACGGATGAATGGGTGTCACGGATACGTAACCCTGCTGAACCACTTTGTAATCCACATCTTCTCGATCGTCATCTTCCACCACTTCCCCCATCATCCAGTAGTATTTTTCTCCAAAAGGCGATACTCTCTCTTCGAAGTAGTCGTGCCATCTTCTTCGGCTCTGTCTTGTCAGCTTCCAGCCTTTTATCTCACCAACGGGGACGTTTATGTTCAGCATGGTGAAAGGATCGAGAAGAGATAGATCGAACTCCTTCAGAAAGTCTATGAGGAACCTCGCCGCTCCTTCGAAATCAGGGCTTTCATAGTTTGCACTGGAGATCGCTATCGATGGGATGTTCATCATAGCGCCCTCCATGGCTCCGGAGACGGTACCGGAGTAAAGGATGTCCATGCCCATGTTCGGTCCTTTGTTTATTCCACTCACCACGAGGTCAACTTTCTTCTCCATGATCACGTTGTATCCGAGTTTAACGCAGTCCGCGGGCGTTCCTGTTGTGGAATAGGCTACCACGTCTTCGCTTATGAAGACCTTTTTCATCCAGAGTGGAACGTGTATAGTAATACTGTGCCCCGTCGCACTTCGTTCTTTGTCCGGAGCCACAACGAAGACTTCATGTTCTTTCGAGAGGTACTCTGCGAGCAGGATTATCCCTTTAGAATTTATTCCATCGTCGTTCGTTAAAAGTATCCGCATCCTCTACCTCCCATCTGCTTTCCCTTCCAAACTTCTTCCACAGCTTCCACTTGAACGGTACTTCCACGTCCTCAAACCTCTGCTCCATGAACTTTTCCCAGCTTCCGCAGAAATCAATTGTACCATCTGCCATGTGCAGTATCATGTCGAAATCCTCCAGATACTCCAGTTCGTGAGTTGCCAGGATTACTCCCTTTCCTCTTCTTTTGAGGTTTTCTATCACTTTTGATATCTCTCTCTGAGAGGGTGGATCGAGCATGGAAAGAGGTTCATCCAGTGCCAGAAAGTGTGTATCGCGTGCCAGCATGGAGGCAATGGCCAGCCTTTGTTTTTGCCCCCCAGAGAGGTTTAGAGGATCCTCTCTTTCCAGTCCAGAGAGTCCCACCAGTTCGAGTACTCTTTTTATCCTCTTTTGCATCTCAACTTTGTCGAGGCCCAGTATCTCAAGGGAAAAGGCCACGTCTTCTTCAACGGTGGCGCCGATTATTTGTGACGATGGATTCTGGAAGACGTACCCGACGTTCTTTCTGAGTGTGAGGGGATCAGCAGGCATTTCATCCACGAGGATGTCTCCCTCTGCCTCCAGAAGGCCCGATACTACCTTTAGTAAAGTGGTCTTTCCAGAGCCGTTTTTTCCGACCACAATGTAGATCTTTCCCGTTTCGAATTCCACGTTCACATTTTTCAACACGCGTCTACCGTTGTATTCGAAGGAGACGTCATTCAGTGTTATCTTCATCTTCCTTCAGCCCTTTTATGGATCTGTAAACTCTTATTCCACCGGTCTTGCAGAGTTCTTCTACGTTTCCAAAAACTTTTCTCATGAACTCCCTGATGCGTTTTCCACCCTTGTTGTGGTACGCTACCATCTGCAGACTTCCGCCGTCTTCCAAAAACTCAAGTGCCCTCTCCACGATCTCCATCCATACTCTTTTGCCAGCAACTATAGGGGGGTTACACACGATCATATCAAACTTCATGCCATCCCATGGTTCGTAGATGTTTCCCCATCGTATATCGACTTCCACGTTGTGGTCTTTTGCGTTTATCTTGGTAAACTCGACAGCGCGCCTGTTTATATCGCTCATGTAGACTTCTAGATCTGGATATTCTTTTTTGAGCACGATTCCTATCACACCGTACCCACAACCCAGATCAAGTACTTTTCTTCCGTGGACTTTTAAGTTTTCCAAAAGAACTCTTGTTGCTTTGTCTATCTTACCGTAGGAATATACCCCTGAGGGTGTTTTGAAAACATATTCGTGGCCGTTCTTCAGCACGAGTTTTGCTTCCCTGACTTTCAATTTCGATGTGGGCTCCACCGTGTAGTAATGCTCGAATTTTTTCTCACTCATTCTCCTTCACCTCTCTTCAGTTCCTTCTCCAGATTTTCCAAGGTTTCAAACAGAAAGGATGCGAACCTTGGATTTTCCGGGTCCCAGAGGCCAGCTTTTTTCAGCTTGCTGGTATCTATCTCGTAGCCGTTCCCGTCCTTTCTTCTCAATACGTACCAGTTCACGTTCGGATCTGACAGGATCAAGCTTGCCAGTGTGCTTGCCAGATCCCCTGTGGGCTGGCAGTCGACACTCTTCAGGTTGAACGAGGCTTTCACAACCGTTCCTTTTCCGGGCTGAGTCCACAGACTGACCCGGCCTCCAGATTGCTCTGCTGCCTGCTTAAGAAAGGGAAGACCAAGACCCACCTTTCTCAGGTGAGGATCTCTTGTGGTGAAGAACGGGTCGAACACCCTTTCCGGATCCTTTATTCCTGGTCCGTCGTCTTGCACGGTAAATGTAAACCACTCGTCGGTTTCCTCTATGATGATCTTTATGTTATTCGCACCAGCCTTCACCGAGTTCTGAGCGATGTCCATCAGATGATCTGCTATCGTTCTGAGAACCAAGCCCTTCACCTCTTTACTCCGAGGAGTGCGAAGACTTTTGCGTCCTCCACCATATGGGATATCTTTCTGTACTCGTTGGGTTGATGTGCTGTTTCGTCTATGGTGCTCCAAACGACAGCGGGCCACCCCTTCTTTCTGAAGAAAGCCGCGCAGGTACCTCCGCCGATTCCTCCTACCTTAGCCTCCAGACCTCTTAGACTTTTCAAAATGCTTGAAAGTTTCACGACCAGTTCGGAGCCGGGTGGTGTAGGATTGGGAGCGGGCTGCTTCACCACCACTTCGAGTTCTGCACCTTTTCCATTCAGAATAGATTCTACTGTGCTCAGGATATCGTTCAGATCGTACCGTGGAAGGACCCTGCAATCGAAATAGAAGATAAACTTTCCCGGAACGGTGTTCACGTTGTCCACAGTCTTTTCTGAGCGGGTTGGCTCGAAGGTGCTGAGCGGTTCATCGAACAATTCATCCTTCTCAGAGTATTTCCTGTGAAGAGTCTCGTCTATCTCGGTTATGATCTGGGCTCCCTTTCTGAGAGCGTTTTCTGTTGTCTTTGGTCTAGAAGCATGCCCCTGCTTTCCGTTCACCGTAACTTTGAACCAGAGAATACTCTTTTCTGCGATCTCTATGAAATCTCCCTTTTCATTGCCGGCGTCGGGCACCAGAAACATGTCATCGGGTTTGAAAACACCCTTTTCTATGAGGTACTGGATTCCATAGTCACTTCCTGCTTCTTCATCGGCAACGAGTGCAAGACCAAAGTTGTACTCAGGAACAACGTCGAGTTCTATGAGAGCCTTTCCCGCGTATATGGAGGATATCATGGAGCCACCGTTGTCTTCGGCTCCCCTGCCGTACACCTTATCATCCTTCACAACGGGCGTGAACGGATCGGCCTCCCACAACGAAAGATCCCCGGGTGGAACAGTGTCGATGTGTGTTACTATCCACAACGTCCTGTTTCTATCCTTACCGGGGATCGTTGCGAGTAGATTCGATCTCCACACCCCGTTCTGGTCTCTTGTGTTGTGACGTTCAACGTTATAGCCGATGCTCTTAAGAAGTTCTTCAAGCCAGTCGGCTTTTTCCTTCTCTCCTGGCCCACCGAAGGCAGGATTTACCGAATTGATCGATATGAACT
Organism: Thermotoga sp.; assembly: GCF_021162145.1. NCBI lineage: Bacteria > Thermotogati > Thermotogota > Thermotogae > Thermotogales > Thermotogaceae > Thermotoga > Thermotoga sp. The sequence continues at coordinate 7,802 of NZ_JAGGZH010000108.1, read as the reverse complement.
TTTTCAGCGAGTCTACCATTTCGTCTTTCAATCTTTCTACTTTCTCTGTTATCTCCATCTGAAACACCTCCCAAGTACAAGTATATCTCTTCCAAAAAATATTTGAAATAGACCATCGTTTTCGTATATAATTGATTGATAGAAGAAATTTAGGGAGGTGTTCACATGACTGAGTTCTTTCCAGAGATCCCGAAGATACAGTTTGAAGGTAAAGAGAGCACAAATCCATTTGCGTTCAAGTTCTACGATCCAAACGAGGTGATCGACGGAAAACCTCTCAAGGACCATCTGAAGTTCTCAGTTGCATTCTGGCACACCTTCGTGAACGAGGGGAGAGATCCCTTCGGAGATCCAACAGCCGACCGACCCTGGAACAAGTACACAGACCCTATGGACAAAGCCTTTGCAAGGGTGGACGCCCTCTTTGAATTCTGTGAAAAGCTCAACATCGAGTACTTCTGTTTTCACGACAGGGACATAGCTCCTGAAGGAAAGACTCTGAGGGAGACAAACAAGATCCTGGACAAGGTCGTGGAGAGGATCAAAGAGAGAATGAAAGACAGCAACGTAAAACCCCTCTGGGGTACTGCGAATCTCTTTTCTCATCCAAGGTACATGCACGGTGCAGCGACAACCTGTAGTGCTGATGTCTTCGCCTACGCGGCAGCACAGGTGAAGAAAGCCCTTGAGATCACAAAAGAGCTTGGAGGAGAAGGGTACGTCTTTTGGGGTGGAAGAGAAGGGTACGAGACACTCCTCAACACGGATCTGGATCTTGAACTTGGAAACCTCGCTCGCTTCCTCAGAATGGCTGTGGATTACGCAAAGAAGATAGGTTTCAACGGCCAGTTTCTCATCGAGCCTAAACCGAAGGAACCAACGAAGCATCAGTATGACTTCGATGTTGCGACGGCTTACGCCTTCCTGAAGAGTCACGGTCTCGATGAGTATTTCAAATTCAACATCGAAGCGAACCATGCCACACTTGCTGGTCACACCTTCCAGCACGAACTGAGGATGGCAAGAATTCTTGGAAAACTCGGCAGCATCGACGCGAACCAGGGAGACCTTCTGCTCGGCTGGGACACCGACCAGTTCCCAACAAACGTCTACGACACAACTCTTGCCATGTATGAAGTGATAAAAGCGGGTGGGTTTACAAAAGGTGGTCTCAACTTCGATGCAAAGGTGAGAAGAGCTTCTTACAAGGTGGAAGATCTCTTCATCGGGCACATAGCAGGAATGGATACTTTCGCACTCGGTTTCAAAATAGCCCACAAACTTGTAAAAGACGGTGTGTTCGACAAGTTCATTGAAGAAAAATACAAAAGTTTCAGAGAGGGCATCGGAAAAGAGATCGTTGAAGGAAAGGCAGATTTTGAAAAGCTGGAAGCTTATATAATAGACAAGGAAGAGATGGAGCTTCCATCTGGAAAGCAGGAGTATTTGGAAAGTCTCCTCAACAGCTACATAGTGAAAACGATCTCCGAGTTGAGGTGATACGTGGTGTGAAGCCCTCTTTTTCGAACCTTCGAATATTCCTTTTTCTCGTTCTGATTGTGATTGGAATCACGGTGGTCATCGTTGCATCTGGTCAAAGAAACAGAGTGAAGTTTCCAAAGGGAGAGATAATAATCACCGATGGGAAAAAATCGCTGAAGCTGAACGTTGAGATAGCGAACACTCCTCTTTTGCGTTCGATTGGTTTGATGTACAGAAAGAGCATCCCGGACGATTTCGGGATGCTCTTCGTTTTTGAAGGGGATACAAGGAGTGGCTTTTGGATGAAGAACACCTACGTTCCTCTTGAAATTGCGTTCATAAATAGAAACGGTGTTATATTCTCCATTCAGGAGATGGAACCGTGTGAGAAAGTGCCCTGTAAAGTTTATTACGCACCAAAACCGTTCAGGTATGCCCTCGAGGTGAAAAGAGGCTTTTTTGAAAGACACGGGTTTGGGGTGGGAGATAAGGTGATAGTAAAATCAACCAAGTGGGAAGAGTTTTAAAGGAATCACATGAGATTCTAAAGTGGATTCTGGAGCCTTGAAAGCGAGTTTGCTGATGTTAGAATAAAGAGGGTTAGAGTAATTGTCATTGGACAATTTGGTTGCATATCTAAGGAGGAAAGCCGCATGATTCTTTCAAAGCTTCTAATAGTGGATCCTATCGATGGAGAATTCACAGGTGACATAGAGATAGAAGAGGGGAAGATCGTGTTTGTTAGAAAGAAGGACTACGCAACTTTCCTTGGGATTTTAGTGCCTGGGTTTGTGGATCCTCATATTCACGGTTGTGCAGGAGCAGATACTCTAAATGGGGAATTCGAAAGAATGGAGGAATTTCAGTATGCTCAAGGAGTCACTACCTTTTTCGCGACTACTGTTTCGATTTCGCAGAAGAAAATTAAAGAAGTTATCGAGAAGGCAAAAAATTATATCAAAGCACATGAAAACACGTCATTAGAGGGCGTTCATATGGAGGGACCTTATATCTCTAGGGAAAAAGCTGGCGCTCACAACACAAAATATATAAGGCCGCCTACGAGGGAAGAGATAGAGGATTTATCATTCCCTGTTCGGATTATGACATTTGCACCAGAAGTAGAAGATGCGGAAATCCTCCTAAAACTCCAAAGTAAAGGTATTGTACTTTCCGTTGGACATTCTATGGCAACTTTCAATGAATATATGAACTTCTATAAGAGGAATGTTAAAAGGATTACGCATTTTCCAAATGGACTCAGAGCCCTTCATCACAGAGAAATTGGTGTCACAGGAGCTGCCCTTCTAAAAGAAGATGTAACGGTAGAACTCATATGCGATGGTGTGCATCTTGCGAAGGAAATGGTTAAACTTGTATATAGAGTAAAGGGACCAGCGAAAATAGCTTTAATAACAGACTCTATCTCCGCCGCAGGGTTGAAGGATGGGGAAGTACAACTTGGGGATTTGAGAGTAAAAGTAAAAGATGGGATTCCCAGATTAAGTAATGGAACTTTAGCGGGTAGCACATTGACTTTTTCTAGCGCAGTGAGGAACTTCAAGAAGTTTACTGGAGCACCTCTCAGAGAACTTGCAATGGTAGCATCGTACAATAGCTGCATTGAACTCGGTCTCAACGACCGTGGAAGAATAAAAGAAGGAAAGAAAGCAGATCTTGTCTTACTCGATCGTGAGCTCAACGTTTTAATGACAATAAAAGGCGGCGAAATAGTATACAGAACTCCTAATTCATACTTCACTCTGCTCTGCAACTAGGTTCTTTGCCTGTGATTATCCTCTTACTTCTACATTTTCAAATCCCTCGTAAAAATCACTGTTGTACCAGCTGGTGCATTTCCTTACCAGGGTTTTCAGTCGTTCGACATATTGGATGCCTGTCTTTTGAAGATAAAGTTCCATTTTCTCGTAATCGTCTGGATAGTCCAGTATTCCTTTCCAAACGACACGCCCCGCCAGTATTCCTGAACAACCAAGTGCAATATTTTCTATTAGCTTTTGTTCAAATTCCCCTATATCAATTCCTCCACTTAGTATGACCCATGGTTTTCCCCTTGTTGCTTTTTTTACTTCCTCTTGAGATACTCCTTTCAAAGGTTCTATCTTGAAAAGGTCCACACCGTATTCTTCTTTCGAAAATTCCTCAACTGCTTTAAGTACCAATTCGCTGTTCCCCTTGTTTGGGCCATATGTCAATATTTCCAAGATGAAGGGAATATCCTCTTTCTTTGCTTGATCTCCTACTCTTCTTACAAGATCCTTCTGATGTTGAATCGTCTTATCTGATAAGCTGTCGGACCAGTATATTAGGAGTTTCACCGCATCACATCCCCATTTCTTTGCGAGCGATACCATCTTCTCATCGATCAATCTGTTTAAGCGTTCGTGAGGAAACTCTAGATTCTCCTCGTAACCGCTTTTTTCCACGGCAAGGATGATACCAGCTCGCGGGGATATATATTTTGCCAAATGAGGGTACCCGTATTCTGGATCCACAAGAACTGCTGTTACATATGAAGATAAATTTTTGAGTATAACTCTTTTTATCATCCTTATCGTTTCATCATTGGCCTTTCCTACTCTATCGATTAAAACTCTCCTCAAGGATTCCCTCTGATCTAGTGCAAGCATAACAAATCTTCCTTGATTATCGGAAAGTCTGCTTATTCCTCTGAATTTTCCTGGTGTCATTTCTTTGCCCTCCTTCTCATGTTCCAAGATATCTTAGAATCATCTCCGCTGTCTTGTCGTCAGTTATCAACACGTTTACCAGGCCACCTCTAAGAGCTCCAACTATGGACTGTACCTTCTGTAACCCACCTGCTATTCCTACTCTAGTTGGTATTTTCAAAAAATCCTCTAAAGGAATGTTCACAAGATTTTTGTAGACGGCAAGGTTTACAACCTCTCCGTTTTCATTGAAGAAGTATGTCAATACATCTCCCACAACATTGTTTTCAAGAAGGGATCTGAGGTATTTTTCGTCGAAAATCTTATTCTGAAATAGCGGAGACTTTTGTATATAGCATCCTATACCAACTATTGCCAGATCCAACTTTTTCCAAAACTCGATAGTCTCTCTCAGATCACCTGAAGAAAGTAAGAGTTCTTTCTGAGAAGGATTTTCTATGTAAAAAGGTGCGAAAATGTACTTCGGTTTCGCATTGTAGCTTTCTGCAAAATTCCTGACAAAATCGTTCGCTCTAAAGTAATGGGGCAATTGATTGGTTCCTCCCATCAGAGGAAGAAAAACCGTTTCGCTCAATTTTTTCGTTGGATGAAGGTGTTTTGAGATGATCTCCAGGGTGCTCCCCCAGCCAATTCCTACTATCATTCCGTTTGTTAACATACCATCCAAAATGCGCCCGACGAGAGATGCTCCAACGTGATAATCTTTCTCCTCTTTGTAAAAGGGAAAACTCACAACGATGATATCTTTCAAATTGAAGTGTTTCAAAAATAGCTTTTTGTATGTGGTGTCCTCGAATAAAGGATCCTTCAATCTTACTTCAACTAATCCTAACTCTCTTGCCTGCTTGAGATACTTGCTTATTAAAACTCTATGTGTTCCTAGTTGCTCCGCTATCTCTTGCTGAGTTTTTCCATTTACATAGTACTCATAGGCTATCAGGTAGAGTTTTTTTAGAAAATCTTCCCTTGAACTACTATTTGGCTTTTTCTTTCTACCATCTTTCATGGTGTCTCTTTCTCTCCTTGAAGTTGGAAAGTTGCGTGTGCGTATTTCACGAAAGCCTTTTCTATTTTACCAAAAATCAAATTCAAAGGTTCAAGAAAAACCTCCCCCTTTAGTACCCTGGCGACCAAGTCTGGAAAGTACTGACTAACTAAGGGGATTGTGAGTTTTGCTCTTCTCAAATTGAACACTAGTTTTTCGAGAGCAACTTCTACCGATTTTTTACTCCAATAGTATCTTATTCTATCCAGAAAACTGTATTTTAAAGCTAGTGAATCATCTTTATTATAGTAATCTTTCCAGTGAGATGGATCTTTCTTCATTTCCTCAATTAAGACTTCTACAATCTTTGATTGAGTGCTTTCTTTCACGATCTCTTTTTCTATCATTGCGAGGGCAAATACTGCTTCTCTGAGTAAAAAGGTAAGTTCTGGTCCTACTTTGAGAATGGCGAATCCATCTACCACCATTTGTTTTAGATCTTCGTAGGTTTGATAATCTGTGGAATGAGCTTCAAAGACGAAAGGTGTTTTTTTCAAGAACTCCGTGAGGGGCCTGTTTACTTTCGAATTGTACCGTTGCACTCTATCATGTGAGAACTCCACGCCAGGCTCCACAACAAACGCAATTACTCTTTTCCAAGCTTCTTTGAGGCCAAATTTGAGAAAATACTTCTCTGACACTTCTATGTTCTTTTCCAAAACTTCTACTGGTGTTATTCTTCCTTTTACGGTTTTTGTGCCTCCCGGAAAAGGTACTTCTGCCCCTAACACGTACACTGGTGGAGATGACTTAGCTGTTTTCGTTTTTTCGAACGTTTCCTCTGCTACTGCACATAGCAATGCTTGTCGTTCTGCTATCGTTTCCATTGAAAAGCCCTCGTCATTTTTCAAAGGGTAGCATGTATCAAGATGGATTTTTCTATATCCTGCTTCAACACATGACTTCACGAGAGCTCTCGCATGCGTCAGAGCGATTTCTCTGTCCTCATTTCTCCATGGAAGCGGCCCAAGGTGATCTCCCCCCAATACTATCTGTCCTTCGCTTACCTTGTATTTTTCTGCTATCTCAAAGACAAAATCTTTGAAAGCAGCGGGGGTCATACCTGTGTATCCTCCGAACTGGTTTACTTGGTTGGAAGAACTTTCTAGGAGGACAAAATCGATCCCTTCAGTGGACACAAAGCGAAACAGAGCTTCAATAACAAACTTATTTGCCGAGCAAACTGAGAAAACACCAACGGGAGTTCCTTTTTTGTGAGCTTCCACTATGCTCAATAATCTTTCCACGAACATCACTCCTTACTTGTCACTTCCAAGATCGAAGACGTTTTTCTATCTCTTCCCTGGTTATGTTTCCTTCCATAGGACCAAAAGCGACAGTGTTCAGTGCACCAGCAATGGCTGCCATCTTTCCTGCCTTGATCACATCCATTCCTTCTGCTATTCCGCATATGAAGGCTGCATCAAAGCAATCCCCTGCTCCTGTTGGATCCACTTCTTTAACAGGATAAGGAGGAATATCGGCCTTTTTTCCATCTCGAGAATAAATGGTTGCTCCCTTTTTCCCCTTTTTCAAAATAATCATTTTCAGGTTTCTATAACGATCAAAAAGTTTTCGAATTCCGTATTCTTCAACTTCAGAGCCTGTAATCGTAGAGAGTTCTTCTTTTCCGGGAAGAAAGATTGTTGCTTTCTCCAAAACGTGTTCGGTCAACTCCTGGACATTCTGTCCTTTCAACAATTCTTTTCTCACATTTGGATCAAAGGTGATAATCGCTCCTTTGGAATAGAACTTTTCCATCACCTGAATTATATTTTTTCCGAATTCAGCATCAAACATCAGGGAACACCCCATTACATGAAAATAATCGGCTTGTACATTTATTGTATCTGGATTGTGCAATTCAACGGCAGGGGTTCCTTTAACATGGTAAATAAAGTCACGTGAACCGTTAGAATAATAAGCAACAAACGCAACAGCTGTTGAAGCGTTATCACTCACGGTGACAAAGTCACAATTTACACCATCCCTTTTGAGCCTGTTGATAACTGCTCTCCCAAAATCATCATCTCCAACGCCACCAATGATGCCAGCTTCGTGTCCCAATTTTGCGACAGTATCGATGAATATTGCAGGAGCACCACTGGGAAAGGGTCCAAGAAATTCTCCCACACTATTAAGGGGAACATCTCTCTTTGTTCGCATTATTTCTACCAATATTTCTCCCATAGTCCAAATTTTAGCCATAGCTTCACCTCATTTTTCTATAAACTGGAGGAGACTTTTATAAGAACCTTGAAAACCCGATTTTTATTCTCTAAAACGTATTCAAAAGCTTCTGGCAACCTTTCGAATTCGAAAATATCTGTAATCAACGAATCATAGTCGATCAGTGGCTTTCTCAAAAGACTCAGAGCTATTAAGTAATCATCTCTTGTGTACATGAGAGAACCTTTCAAATCAATCTCTCTGTCCTGTAACAAAAATAGGTTTAATGATTGTTGCTTTCTTTTGGACACCTAGCATTTATTCCTTTAAAGCTCCAGCAGTGAGTCCGGAGACAAAATATCTTTGTAGAAATGCAAATAGTATCAAAGTAGGTA
>NZ_JAGGZH010000107.1 GCF_021162145.1 Thermotoga sp. | reverse complement strand
GGAGGAATACAAAGAACGTAATGAGATAGAAGGGTTGTTTGGGAATTTGAAGATGAAGCTATCTGGATATGTTGCAGTGTACAGGGAAGATATGGCAATGGTAATGGCACTTGTTAAGTTCCTTGCGTACAACATGTATGTGATATGTTTTTGTCTTATTTTTTCTCGCTTTTATCTCATATTTTTCTCACTCTTACCCCGATTTTTGTAACACCGCCACCCTCTCTTGACGATCTCGTACGAATATGATAATATTTCTAATGCCTGGAGGGTCTTTGACGGGCGGGTGTAGCTCAATTGGTAGAGCATCGGCCTTCCAAGCCGAGGGTTGCGGGTTCGAGTCCCGTCGCCCGCTCCAAGGTTGTTGGTGCGCCCGTAGCTCAACAGGATAGAGCATCGGATTTCTAATCCGAGGGTTGCAGGTTCGAGTCCTGCCGGGCGCGCCATCTTGTTTTTGTGGTGACCATAGCTCAGTTGGTAGAGCGCCTGACTGTGGATCAGGTGGTCGCGGGTTCGAGTCCCGCTGGTCACCCCAGATGCGCGCCCGTAGCTCAACAGGATAGAGCGTCGGACTTCGGATCCGATGGTTGCGGGTTCGAGTCCTGCCGGGCGCGCCAGTCAAAACCGATAAACCAATGTCGTCGGAAAACATAGAAAAACGCTCACCGTAGAGGAGGTAGAAACACATGGAAGTACTCAAGGTTGCTTCTAATTCCAACCCTAACAAGGTAGCAGGAGCACTCGCAGGTGTTATCAGAGAGAAAGGGAAAGCGGAACTTCAAGCGATCGGGGCCGGCGCGGTGAACCAGGCTGTGAAGGCCATAGCTATCGCAAGAGGCTACCTTGCTCCGAGTGGTGTTAACCTCGTGTGTGTACCTGCCTTCACAGAGGTGCAGATCAACGGGGAAACGAGGACAGCTATCAAATTCATCATCTTTCCGAGGGACTGAATTCTGAAGTTACGCGAAAAACAAACCCCCGCAAAAGCGGGGGTTTTTTTCTTTGGTGGAGCCGATGGGACTTGAACCCACGACCTCTACCGTGCGAAGGTAGCGCTCTCCCAGCTGAGCTACGGCCCCACATCCGAGATTTATTATACTCGATCTTCCTCCTCTATTCAAGTCCTGCAAAAATCGGTATACCAAGAAGTTCCTTACGAATTCACCCACTTTTCATAATCAACTCTCTTCCTCTTAACTCCAGAAGTTCCACAACGGAAAAGCTTATGAGATTTGGTCTGGGTGATCATGTTGCGAAAGTACCAAAGTGACATCCAAAAAGGTTCTTGAAGGGTGGTCACTTCATCTGATTCAACAAAAACACCTTCATCCCCTCTTTAGATGCTCCCTGCATCAGTACAGAGATCATAGGGGAATTCTTTTGTTATCTTATAACAAGATCATTAGATTTATGATGCATGTATTCATCGATGAATGCGAGCATATAAATAATCATTTGCTAGAATATTTGAGAATGATTCTTGATTTTTCACCCATCATTATGTTAAATTAATTTCGGAGGGAGGGGATAGTGTGGACCCTTTATAGTAACGGCCCTTTCAAACATGATCCTCATGCGCTTTCTCTTTTCCAGCCCAACAAAAGTGGTGGTTGTCACCTTTTGGATTTCACAGATCTTTTTCTCCCCTTCGTCACTCATCGTGCAAGTACGAAGAAAAAACGAAGAATCGGGGTTGCTGTCCCTTTCTACTTTTTTGTTCTCTGCTCCCCCCTCTTTTCCTTTCGTAAGGATTTTTCTCACGAATCCTGAAAGATCGTGGATGTTTCTGAGTTGTTCAAAACTCATCGTTTTGGAAGGGTGCCTACTCTTTCGTAGATCGTCACGTGTAAAATGGCTCTTTGACGCTTCTTTTGCTGGCCTGCTTTTTCCCTTGCTCCTCAGATTCGGTATTCCTTCCTACCTGGAAGCAGTCTTCCTTATTCTTTCTTTGATCACACTCTTTTTGGGGCAACTTTCACCCTTCCTGCTGGTAAGTGTCCTTCTCTACTCAGCCTCATCTATCCTCTTTTATCTCTTCAGGGAGATTTGCCTCTATCCTGTTGCCGCCAAAAGTCTGCTTCTGGCGCGGTACTTTATCAAAGCGCACGTTGAGATTCCAAGAAAAGAGATAGAAAACCTCTCAAAAGATCTCACAAGAATCATGGCGGACGTTCTTAGAGAAGAAGACAAAGAGAAACTGAGATCTCTCCCCAGCTCTTTTTTCTCAAAAAACATCCCACCTTACCTGGTACCTCTTAAAGAATCTCCTTTTAGTTTCATCGAAAGGTACTTTTCTTTTCTGGAGGAAAAAAGAAAGCTCCACAAGGTGTACATCGTGCTCGTGAAAAACCTGGTGCACGATCTCAAAAATCTAATAAACACGATATACGTAAGCGCTCAGCTTCCGAAACCCAGGTATCCTGAAACCTCAAACATCACCATAAACATGGTGCGGACATGTTTCAACACACTGAAGGAAATCGATAGGATTTTAAACATCTCGATTGGGAAATCGGACGTTGTAAAAAAGAAAGACGTGGAAGGTGCCGTAGCCTGCATCCTAGATATGGCAAAAACCAAAAGACTCGAAACGACCGCGAAGCTGGATTTCGACGAAACTCATGTGGACAAAGAGGCATTTCTTGCTGTTGTAACAAATCTGCCTTCGAACGCCGTGAAGTTCACTTCCTCTGAAAGAATCCTTCCTGAGGTAAAAAAGAAGGATGATAGAATCTTCCTGATGGTTTCCAACCCGGAACTTGGTTTGAAAACTCAAAGCGGCTTTGAACTGCTGTCTGTCAAAAAACTGATGGATTACCTAGGAGGTACCTTGGCATTGATTGAAAAGGAAGGAACTACCTTCAAAGTGGTGATTCCCGCCAGGAGGGATGATGATGACAGTGCTGATAGTGGAGGATGACGAAATTACACGGGAAACGATAGGGAAGTATCTGAAACTCTCCGGTTTCGATGTGGTGGAGACGACCGATGGAAGAGAAGCGGTAGATCTTTCCATAAAGGTCGATGTAGCCCTCGTGGGTATCAAACTTCCTGGGATGAGCGGAATAGAAGTTGTGAGCGAGATAAAACACAGAAAACCTTCCTGCGTGGTTTTTATCGTAACAGCCTACACCGACAGGGACATCATCAGGAAGAGCATAGAAGCGGGCGCTGATGACTTTATAAAAAAACCCGTTAACCTTGAACTTCTGAAATTGAAGATAACCCATGCTCTTAGGAACAGGGTGTTTCACCTCTACAGGAACAGCTATCTGAGATCTCTCAAGGGAAAGCTCCAATTCATGGAAAAGGCGGCAGAAGAGTTCTTCACAGAGTACGAGGATTTCCTTTTCGAGGTCCTCGACATATTGAAAACACTCTCTGAATACAGGGACGTTGAAACTTACAGACACACCGAAAGAGTGGGATGGCTCTCCGGCAGGATAGCAGAGGAGATAGGATTGGATGAGACGTTCGTCACCGAAATACAATTTGCGGCACCACTGCACGATATAGGAAAGATAGGAATTCCGGACAGGATTCTTCTGAAACCTGGTATCCTCACCCCAGAGGAGTTCGAGATAATGAAACAACACACCCTCATTGGTTTCAGGATCCTCAGTCGAAGCTCTTCCCCCATATTGCGTATGGGAGCGGAGATTGCTCTCACTCACCACGAGAGGTGGAACGGTTCTGGATACCCGAAAGGGCTCAAGGGAAAAGAAATTCCACTCTCTGGCCTCATAGTGGCAGTGGCAGACAGCTTCGATGCGATGGTGTCCAAAAGACCGTACAAGAAACCGAAATCACTGGAAGAGGCCTTTCAGGAGATAGAATCTCTTTCCGGAGAGCTGTACTCACCGGAGGTCGTGGAGGCTTTCTTGGCACTGGAAAGAGAAATATCGGAGGTGTACAGGAGGGTAGAAAATGAAGATCCCACCGACGACAGCGGAGATTCACATAAGAGCTCCTCTGGAGAGAGTGTGGAAGGTCTTCGTGAATGAAAACGGGTGGGACGGATGGTTCACAGATGGTATGAAGATGGAACTGAAAGAAGGAGGAAAGATTCACTTCAGATGGTTGAGGAAAACGTTCGGTGAGGAAGTGACGGATGAAGGGATCATCCACAGGTTGGAACTACCCCACCTTATAGAATTTTCCTGGAACTCCTATGAAGACGGCTACAGATCCAGAGTGAGGATGGAGTTTTTTTCGTCCAGTTACGGTGGAACATGGGTTCGTGTGGTAGACCACATGATCGTTCTGAAAGAAGAGGACATGAAGATAAAACTGGAGTGTGCCACCGGTTGGGGTGAGATGCTCACCCTCGCCAAGGTGTGGATAGAATACGGGATTTCAACCCTCGAGAGTCCTTGAGAGCACTTCCGCAATTTCCTCCACTCTGTCTCTGTCCCTTCCCTCCACAGTGATCCTTATGACAGGTTCCGTCCCGGATGGTCTCACAATGATTCGGTAACCCTCGGCATTGTACTTTTCGATCAGTCGCCTCAACCCCTCATGCTCCAGGGAGGTCTTCTCTGTTCTTCTCACGTTCTTGGTAACCTGTGGAAGGTCCGGTATTTCTTTCGCGAGTTCCAAGAGGGTCTTTCCCAACTTTTCGATGGTTCTCATCAACTCCAGAGCGGTTATGAGACCATCACCCGTGGTGCTCCTGTCGAGGATTATGATGTGACCCGATCTTTCACCACCAAGATTCGCTTTTGAACTTAACATCTCTTCCAGAACGTACTTGTCTCCCACCTTTGTTCTGAGGAGTTTCGCTCCTTTCTTCTTCAAATATTCTTCGAGCCCCCCATTGGTCATGACGGTCCCCACCACAACAGCGTTCTCCAGTCTTCCTTCTCTCATCATTCCCTCTGCCAGTATTCCTATGATCTTATCCCCATTCACCACGTTCCTTTCCTCGTCTATCACCATCACACGATCGCCATCACCATCGAAAGTGAAACCGATCCTACCCTTCTTCATCTCTTCTGCCAGAAATTTCGGGTGCGTGGCTCCACAACCCTGGTTTATGAGAAGGCCATCCTGTGAGGAGTTGAAGATCTCCAAGTCGGCGCCGAGGAATTCGAACACGTCCTTCACCGTGGTCGTCGTGGCTCCGTTGGCAAGGTCGAGGGAAACGCTCTTTCCAGAAAGATCCAGATCTTTGAACATCTCAAGGACGGCACCAATGTACATGTCTTTTCCTTCTCTGAAAGGCCTTATCTTTCCCACGACATAGCGCTTCTGAAATTCCCCCTCTATCTTCCTCTCTATTTTCTCCTCCAGTTCGTTCGGTATCTTGTAGCCACTCTTCAGGATCTTTATACCGTTGTACTCTGGAGGATTGTGAGACGCAGATATGACCACACCGTATGATCTCGTGATCCTCGTGAGAAGGGCCACTGCAGGCGTGGAAAGGATACCACAGGAAAGAACATCAACACCCATCGAAGTGAGTCCTGCAGAAAGGGCCGCTTCCAGAGAATCTCCTGAAACTCTCGTATCCTTTCCTATGAGTACTTTCCCCTCTCCAACGATCTCCCCCAGCGCTTTTCCCACCTTGAACGCCAGCTCATCGGTCAAGGTGTCCCCGAAAATACCCCTTATCCCGTCGGTGCCGAAGTACTTCACTTTATAACCTCCCCTTTTGCAAGGTATACATGTGGATCTTGTAGTTTCTGAGATAAGCATGAGAGTCAGCCTCTTCGTCGTATCTGTAATGGTAGACGATGTCAGGATTGAGGTCCTTGAATATCATACCTTCACCGGCTCCTATCTCCTTGAGAATCTTTCCATTGGGAGCAACTATCCTCGTTCTTCCAACGAACTCCACAAATCCTCTGCCACTCGTGGACGACGCCACCAGGAAAACACTGTTTTCCACCGCTCGTGCCCTCGTTGCGATGTCGTAGGTGTGCTCCCTTTCCTTCCCAAAGGCAAAAGAGGAAAGGATCACCTTGCTTCCTCTGAAGGTCAAAATCCGCGAGATCTCCGGAAAACCTATCTCATAGCAGATCAACGTTCCAAAGACAACTCCTTTGTAAGAGAAGGTAAGAAAGTACTCCCCTGGCTCGAAGACATCTTTCTCTCTACGAAAAAGATGTGTTTTATCGTAGAAAAGAAGTTCTCTCTTCTTTTTGAAGATCACCAGAGAGTTTCTGAGGTTTCCCAAAACGATTCTAGGAGTGCCAACGACGATAACGATCTGTCTTTCCCTTGAAAGCCTCAAAAGTTTCTTCTTGGCAACCTCATCGAAGAACCTGGCGCCCTTCTCCAACGTCTTCCCATCCCACGTGTAACCGCTGACCGTGAGCTCAGGAAAGACGATCATGTCCACATCGTTCAAAGCTGCTTCTTCCACGAAGCGCTCTATCTTACCCAGGTTCTCCTCGAACTCCCCGATCAACGGAAGCATCTGAACCGCTGCCACTCGCAATTTCGTACACCTTCCTTGATAGTGTTTCCTGTTTCAACCAGTATCCGTCCAGTATACCCTTCGAAGCGAGTCTTCCGAGGAACCTGTAGTGATCCTTCGTGAGCCTTCCAGGTCCTGCCCTGAAGAGCTCCGTTCCAGGAAGTGGCATGAAGGTGTGTGCGTGAATCCTGGCACCGTATTTTTCCACGATCTTGATGATGAAGTTGAACGTCATCTCTATATCCTCCTTTGTCTCGAACGGAAATCCGAATATGAAATCGACGTGTGGTGTGTAACCGTGAAATGCTATCTTCTCTATGGCTTCTTCGACCTGTTCTACGGTATGACCTCGCTTTATGATCCTCAATATTCTGTCGCTACCACTCTGAGCTCCTATCACTATCGATCGGTTGTTAACATATTTTTTCACCACTTTCAGCACTTCGTCGGTTACGGACTCGGGTCTCACTTCGGACGGAAAAGTCCCGAAATAGATCTCCTCAACGCCGACTTTCCTGAGCCCGTAAAGAAGCTCTTCTATCTTTTCAACATTTGGAGTTACACCGTTTCTGGAACCGTACCCAAAGGAGTTTGGGGCTATGAAACGCGCCAGTTTCCTGCTTTTCTCCACACCGAGCTTTGCGTAATGAAGGACCACGTCCACATCCCGATGTCTCACTCGTCTTCCCGCAAGGTTTGGAGTCTGACAGTACGCACAAGCAAAGGGGCATCCTCTTGTGATTTCAATGGGCATGTAGATTCCTTTCGAGGGGAGGAAAGGTGGATAGTGGTTCAGATTAACCCTCTTCGAGACTCCATCGAAGATCCTACTTCTCTCCCCCATTATGAACCTCAGGATGTTTTCTTCACCGTCTCCGATGAAAACGTGATCGAATCCCATTCTCAAGCAACCCTCAGGATCAGCGCTCGCATGTGGTCCCCCCGCTATGAGGGTGTAGCCTCTTTCCTTCAGCACCGCGACCTCCTCTTTCACGGTATCAAGGTCAAAACTCATGAAAGAGTAAGCAACCACGGTTTCATCGGGAGGGAAATTCTTTATCTCATCGAATCTCACAGGTTTTGCCACCACATTGAGATGTCTGCTGTATATCGTAGAAAGAAGGGCAGCGAGGCTGTACCAGTTATTTTTCGTCTCTTTGAAGAGAATATACATCCAGCGCCACCTCTTCTATGAACCCGTGAAAAAGTGGTTTCGGATCTTCCTCACTCTTGACAGACCTGTCCAGTTCGTAGAGTCTCCTGAGGATCGACTCGAGCCTGGCGGTATCGTAGTAGAGAAGGTGGTTTACCACCTTGAACTTCCACGCTTTGAACGCAAAACCCAGAAAGCGCGCCACTCTGGGAACTGGAATACCGAGTTCTTTCGAGATCCTCGAAATGTCCGGCCAAGTGTAGTATCTCTTTCTGGTGACGAGCACAACCAGTTTGAAAAGATCAAGAAAATGATTCACGAGCACAGCAGAAATTACCACTGGTTCTGTGTTCTTCCACATCTGTGATAAAAGGGAGTGTGCAAGCCTTCTTTTTCCCTCAGAGACGGCAAAGCAAAACTCATCGTACCCTGGGGTTTGATAGGTGAAGACCACCGCTTCCACGTCTTCTGCTGTGATGTTACCAGTTTCGGAATAGGCTTTCAGTTTTTCAATCTCTCTTTCCACGAAAAGGTCGCTTGTTCCAACTTTGGAGAAAAAGAGCTGAAGTGCGTCTTTGGTGATCTTCAATCCGTGTTCGCTGAAACGTTTCTCTATCCACTCGAGCCACTTGTCCGTCTCCCACGGCTTCGGCAAATCCAAACTCACACCTTTTGTGGATGATCTCTGAGAGCGTACGAAAACGTGTACATCTTCCGGGACGCTCTTTATGAGTTCAAGAAGGCGCCTTTGCTCTTGAGATTTCCATGAATCAAAATCGATGATGTCCACCACAGTTTTGCCGGAGAATATCGTCCTCGTTTTGATGATAGATCTCAGAAAGTTCAATTTATCGGGATCATCGGGATGGATCCTTATGTATTCTGTCTTTTCATCTTTCAGGAGCTTTTTTATCAACTCCTCCTTTTGGGTTTCCGAAGCACCCGTGAGGAAAGTCACCGGCATTCGATCACCTCTCAAAGGAATTTTAACATGCTTTGGAAAAAAGGTTCAAAGTGATATCATTGAAAAAAAGAAGGAGGTGAAAAGATGAAAAAGGTGCTCATCTGGTCAGCGTTGATCACGGCCGGAATTCTGTTGCTGGTTTCCGGATGTATTCCGGTGCCTATCCCCATTGATCTTGGAAACCCTGGCATTGAACCTCAGAAGTTCACGATTCCAGAAGGAACTTCCACTTCCTTAGAAACAACGTGGGCGAGCTTTACTATCAAGGCAGAGGATGTGGAGAACGCCCAGCAAGAGGCTGGAGTACCAGGAACAGTCTACTTCCACAATATCGAAGTGACCGGGAAGATCACCGTGGAAGGAGATCTTGTGTTTGATGGGTTCATAGGTTTTTCTCTTGAAAAGCCAGCATCCCCGACAGAAGGTGACATGTCCATCGAAATTGACACTTCTCAACAGAATGAGTACACCCTCTCCATTTCCGCTAACGACTCGCCTGCCTTGAAAGAGGCCTTGAACGAGATAAACAACGGAAAAGATGTCACACTCTGGGTGATCTTTGGGCAAGAAAGTTATGAATCTTCAGGTGCCACAGTGACTGTTGAGATAACAAACATAAGACTCTGGGTTACCTGGACCGCCTGGTGAGAAAGAGCCCCTCTTTTGAGGGGCTTCACTCTTCATCGAAAGAAAGCTCCATGTAATCTGCTTTCACACCTGGTAGTTTGTTGAGCTTGTCACACAGCTCCCTGTGCTGCTCTGGACTTCCCACAAGCTCGAGGACGATAAGACCCGCATCAGAGCAGTTGTCGAGTACACCATCGTGGAGCCCGAGTCTTGTTTTGATCAAACACCCCCAGGTTGTGAGAATTTTCTGCACCTTCTCTGCGGTTTCCCTCCTGTTCTCCACCAAGATGGCCATTACGGTCTTTACGGGAAGTTTTTCCGCCACAAGATCACCCCCTCTTTGTCGCGATAATAACAAAAAAGCCCCAGAAGGGGCTCTATAAAAAAACAAATCCCCGGGCGCTACCTACTCTCGCATGGGGCTGCCCCCATACTACCATCGGCCCAGGGCGGCTTAACGGCCGGGTTCGGAATGGAACCGGGTGTTTCCCGCCCCAGTATCGGCACCCGGGGAAACT
>NZ_JAGGZH010000106.1 GCF_021162145.1 Thermotoga sp. | reverse complement strand
TAAATACACAGATGGCATCGTTCTTGTTGTAAGGGCAGGAATAACTCAGAAAGCTTCCCTCAGAGTTGCCTACGAAAACATAAAGACCTCCGGATCTAAACTCCTAGGAGTGGTGATAAACGCCACTGGTGTAAAGTTTGCAAGTTACTATTATTACTACTATTACTACTACACAAAAGAAGGAAGAAAGGTGAGAAAGAGGGGGAAGAGGAGAAGGAAGTAGGGGGGAATGAGGATGCTTGATGTTCACACTCATGTTCTGTTTGGGGTGGATGATGGGGTAGAAACTCTCGAAGAGTCACTCGATGTTTTGAAAGAATACAAGGAAAATGGCATGGAATACATTGTCCTCACTCCTCATATCAATCATCCAGCTATAAAAAGTGATTTGAAGGCCATTAAAGAACGTTTTACTATCCTTGCAACGGAAAGCAAAAAGTTTGGTGTGGAATTGTTTTTAGGAAGTGAAGTGTATTTGACGCCAGATGTCAAAGAATTCATTCCGATAAACGACAAATTTGTAGTGATCGAACTCAACACTCTGACCTACCCCATGTATCTTTACGACAAGATCTTCGACATACAGCTCGATGGATACGACGTGATACTTGCCCATGTGGAAAGATACGAGTGGCTCAGAAAAAACAAGCGAGTGTTGAAGAAATTGAAGGACATGAACGTTTATTTTCAGATGAATATCGAGTCACTGGAAGATGATAAGTTCTTCACAAAAAACGGTTATGTGGACCTTGTCGGAACGGATTACCATGGAAGAAAGAAAGGAACAATCGACTGGAGGCTTGTGAAGAAGTACTGGGATCTCTTTGAAAATTCAGCAAAGATCATTCTTGGAAACAAGTAATAGGAAGATCTCTTCTATGTTTTTTTGCAAGTTCCAGAATTTTCTTTACCCTCTCCACTTTCTCTGGGTCCTCACCTGAGAGCTCTTCCTTTTTTTCAATCTTCATCAGAATGCGGTCCAGCTCCATGTAGCTCATGCCGAACGCCATCTCGTCTGTGACACCGGGGATGAGATCTGGAGAGGGAGGTTTTCTCAGGATCCTTTCAGGGATATCGAGCTCTTCTGCAAGTTCGAAGACCTGTGTTTTGTAGAGGTGCATTATTGGTTCGATGTCCACTGCCTCGTCTCCCCATTTCACATAAAGCCCCGTCAGATACTCCGTTCTGTTTGTTGTTCCCACAACGGCGTATCCTCTCTTTTCCGCCTCGAAGTAGAGAAGGCACATCCTGATTCTGTGCTTTATCCTGTAGTAGGTAAGTCCTTTCAAGAATTCCTCTGGCCCAGAGTTTTTCAGGTCATCGAGGTACGGGTCCTCTGAAAGGGAGTTCCATTTGTTCATTACGTATCTTTTCACAACAGATTCAGGAAAGAAGAGCCTCGGGGGAAAAAGTCTGTAGACACCTATTTTCCTCAAAATAGGCGTGATCGATCTTTTTCTGTACTCGACACCGAGTGTTTTGCAGAGATCTATGGCATCTCTCACCGAATCTTTCGAAGAGTCTCTCTCGGGAAGGATGAGTGCAAAAACGTTGTCTTTTCCGAGTGCCTGAACGCACAACGAGAGAACAACGGCAGAGTCCACCCCACCGCTCACACCGATGACTGCTCCTCTGTAACCGTACTCCTTTACTTTCTCTTTTATGAAACCAGCGAGACTTTCCTTCATTGTTGTCACCCTCTGGAATTTTAACATGTAGAATAACATGTAGAAGAGAGGAGGATTCGCATGATGGTCCTGATTGTCGTGATACTCATCATCGTTGTTTTCATCCTGACAAGGAATCTTCTGAAAATGTCACGCGAGATCCGGGAACTTAAGGAGAAAATCGAAAGCAAGGCTATAAAAATGTTTGAAGACTGGAAGAAAAGCGAGTGGGAACTCCAGAGAAAGATCCTTGAAGCAAATTTAAAAAGGGAATACGAGGTGAAGTTCCAAGAATGGAAAATGGAGGAGGAGAAAAGGATCAGAGAGGATGCCATCAACAAGAGCAGGAGCGTGATAATGGGTCAGGTCACAGAGCATTTGGGGCCGTTCTTTCCGGAATTCAGATACAATCCAAAAGATGCAAGATTTATAGGAACTCCAGTGGATTTTGTGGTCTTCGATGGTCTGAGTGAAGGAAACTTGAGAAGAATAGTGTTTGTTGAGGTCAAGACGGGAAAAACGGGAAATCTGAGCACCAGGGAAAGACAGGTGAGAGACGTTGTAGAAAGAAGAGAGGTTTACTGGGAGAAACTGCACTATCGTGGGGAGTGATCCCATGTTCATCGGCTTTGGATACGACAGACATCCACTCGTTGAAGGAAGAAAACTGGTCCTTGCAGGGGTGGAAATAGACTCGCCTGTTGGGAGCCTTGGACACTCGGATGGGGACGTTCTTTCGCACGCGATCATAGATGCCCTTTTAGGGGCAAGCTGTCTTGGTGACATAGGAACGTGGTTTCCGGAGACGAAAGAGTACAAAGATGCAAACAGTCTGAATCTTCTGAAAGAAACGGTGAAGATGCTGGAGGAGAAGGGGTTCAGTGTGGTCAACGTGGACGCAACGGTTGTGGTTTCCATCGTGAAACTTTCACCCTACAGAGAAAAGATCGTGAAGAATTTGAAAGATGCCCTAAAAACAACCCACGTGAACGTGAAGTTCAAGAGCGGAAACACGCTGGGGTTCGAGGGAGAGGGGAAGGGGATCTCCGCCTGCGCGGTGTGTCTTGTGGAGGAGAAAAAATGTACGAAGAGTACATAAAAGCCTGGAGAGAAAGAAAAAAGAAGGAAGAAGAAAGAATGAGAGTGTTATCTCAAAAGGCTCTTGAAGAGGCAAAGAAGATCACCGGAGTATTGAGAGAAAAGTACGGTGCAAGGAGGGTGGTTCTTTTTGGCTCTCTTGCAAAGTACTTGAGAGGAACGGGAGAGTTCACCGAGCGATCCGATATCGATCTTGCGGTGGAAGGCCTTCCGAAGGAGGGATATTTCAGGGTGCTCTCCGAGATCAACAGACTCTCTGAGTTCGAGGTAGATCTGATCGATCTTGAAGGATGTCCTGCGTTTCTCAGGAATCTGATCGAGAGAGAGGGAATGGAGATTGAAGAGGGAACAGATTCTCTCACTGATAGCGGAGATAGATGATCTTTTAAACGCTCTCAATATGGTTGTGAAAGAAATAGAAAGAAAAAGAGGGAATTTTCGGATGAAGAACCGGATCAGTTCATCCTGAGAGCACTCGGCAGCCTTCTTCATGATTTCTACACGATTATGGAAGATATTTTTGAACTGATATCTTCGGAGATGAACGGAGTGAGACTGGACAGTTATGACCGGCACAAGAGGTTACTGAACAGAATGACGCTCGAGATACCGGGGCTCCGTCCTGCTGTGATTTCGAAAGAGCTCAAAGAAGCACTCGACGAATATCTGAGATTCAGACATGTTTTCAGGAACGTGTACGGTTATCTTCTGGAATGGAAGAGAATGAAACCTCTTCTGGAAAAGGCGGGGGCTGTTTACAAGCGTTTCAAAGAGGAGATAGAAGGATTCAAAGATCTTCTGAGGGAACTTGCAGAAAAAATGTGAACTAGGGCATCCTTCCTGTGGGATTCCTTTTCCCGTTCAACACGTCCTGTGCGATCTTCAAGAGCCACTCTTCATCCGAGAAGACGAGCACCCCACCACCCCACGGATCGTTCACACTGATTTTCTTTGTATCTTTGTCCAGAAGAACTATGGAGCTTTCCAGCACTTTCCTTCTGAGCGTTTCGTAGTCTATCCCCTCTTCATAGGCCCAGGAAAATTTTACTGGCCTTCCAACAAGAATATTCCCTTTCGTGTCTATAACAAACGTTGTGGTGTAGCCGAGTCTTTTCAGGTACTCGTACTTTTCCATGTTTTCCACCATCACAGGGTAGGTGGCCTTTCTTGTGATGAGAGCGGTAACAACCTGATCGTTGACGAGACCTGTTGCGTTGAAGACAGGAACAACACCAGCTATGGAGAGCCCTTCTGCAAGAAGAGAAAGGACCTGTGCGGTAATGTAGGGAGAGGTGGAGACTTTCGAGAGGGGATCAGGATCTGTTCTTTTCAGAACATCGAAACTGCCGAAGATGTAGTAAGAAACTCCTCTTTCTTTCAGGATCTTTCCTACGGCGATCCCCACATCTTTTGAGAGAATCAGGTTTCCAGAGCTTCCAAGACACAGGAGAGAAACATCTTTCAGGACATTCTGGAGAGGAACGTTCACTGCCACAGGGCCACTGGCGTGCTCCGGGATCTTACTCATCAAGACAATCTGTGGAAATACGCTCAAGAACGTGAGACACACCAGAATCGTTGTTAGTGAGCGTGACAATGTCCGATGCCTCCTTCACCTTCTCTATGGCGTTTCCCATCGCCACACGAAGGCCAGCCTCTTCGAACATGAACAGGTCGTTCTCGTTGTCACCGAAAACAACGATCTCTTCCTTTTTCCAGCCCATTTTCTCTCTCAAAAACCTCAGTGCTTTTCCCTTATCCACGTTCTCTGGGACGATCTCAAGGTACGTAGGAAAGGACTTGAAGACTTTAACATTCCTGAATCTTTCTGAAAGGATCTCTTTCAGTTCGTCGAGTCTTTCCGGGGTATCGATGAGAAGGAGCTTTGTCGTTCCCATCTTTGAGACAAGATCGAAAAGATTCGGTTCAACGCGGTAGTCCACACTCGAGTGTCTCGCGTAGCTTTTTATCTCTTCGTTGTTCTTTTCGGAGTAGAGCACGTCGTCTATGTACGCCTGCCAGTGAACGCTCAGCTGTCTTATGTACTCCACGATATTTTTTGCCACTTCGGGTGGGATCTTCTCGTTCAGAATCACCCCTTCTTCTGGAAGGTAGACCATCGCACCGTTGTAGGCGATCGTGGGAAAGGTCCTTTTGAAGTACTTTCTCTCCACGTTCAGCGTGGAGACGAGCATCCTTCCGCTTGCAAAAACAACGGTGCAGTTTCTGGTGAGCTTTTCAACGGTTTTTCTGTCCTTTTCTGATATCTCCAGGTTGTCGTTGAGGAGCGTTCCGTCCAGGTCAAAAACGAACACCCTGTACAAAGTATCCCCTCCAGATTCTGTCGAATTCTTCCACGAAAGATTCTACGTATTCTCTGTTACTCGTTTCGAACATCACTTCCACATTCCTGTGAAATCCACTCTCCGTGAAGTTGGCAGAACCTGTGATCAGGTACTTTCCATCGACAACGAGAAACTTGTGGTGCATGAGGGGCTCTTTCACCTCGAGGACATGGAAGGTTCCAAGCGGAAAATCCCTGAGCCTTGAAGACTCGAACCACTCGTCCGTGATGATGTAGATCTCCACTCCCCGAGAGGAGAGGAACTTCAGTGTGGCAAAGACGTCTTCGTCTGTGAAGGCGTAGCTGCAGAGAAGAACGTATCTTTTTGCCTTCCAGAGGGCATCGAGAACGATCTTTTCTCCGTCAACGACCGGTATGAGGAAGAACTTTCCTTCTTTTGTTTTAAGCTGAGCCTGGGGCTTTTTCCCGAAGACGAGCCAGTCGTAGATATTCTCAAAGAAACTTGCTATTTCTTCTGAGTGGAACACGATGAGGTTGTTCAGGTGTTCTTCGAGGCTGGATCTGTTGAAATTCGCAGAGCCGAAGATCACCGTTTCGTGGTCGAGGACGATGAACTTCGAGTGGAGAAGTCCCTCTGATATGTGCACAAAGGCGCCTTCGACGGGAACTTCCACGACCATCTCTGGGCTTTTCAGGCCAAGATACTCCGGATCGATCGAGTAAGCGACGATTGTAACGTCGCTCGCAGACTTCAAGTGTGAGATGACAAGGAAAGAAAGATCGTCCACCGTGCTGAAACAAACCTGTGAAAGAAGAACTTCACTCAGAAGAAGGAACGGAAGAAGGAACCTTTTCAACCCAGACCACCTTTCCGTAGAGAGGCCCTGCCGTGATCTTTTCCACTTTCACATCGGCGAAACGTCCTATCATCCACTCCTCACCCTCGAAGGCAATGATCTTGTTTCTGATATCGCGACCGTAGAAGAGCCCGTTCTTCGCCTGGGCTTCGACGATGATGCGCACCGTTTTTCCCCTGTAACGCTCGTTCAATTTCCTGTTGATCCTCTTTTGCAGGCTCATGAGAAACTGCATGCGTTTTACTTTCTCTTCGTGCGGTATATCGTCCCTGTAGTACCTCCACGCCACCGTTCCCTCGCGCGGAGAATAGATCGCGAGGTTGAGACGTTCGAACCGGGCTTTTTCCACAAGGTCCACCGTCTCCATGAAGTCTTCTTCCGTTTCTGTGGGAAAGCCCACGATGATGTCACTGCTGATGGAGGCTTCTGGCACCTTCGATCTGATCTTCTCGAGGAGGGCGAGGTACTCTTCCCTTGTGTACCTTCTGTTCATGAGCTTCAGAATTCTGTTGCTTCCGGACTGCACCGGAAGGTGAACGGACTTTGCCACCTTCGGGTTTTTTGCGATCACCTCCATGAGCTCGTCGGAGAAGTCCGTTGGATACGATGTGAGAAACCAGATTCGCTCTATTCCCTCGATCTTCGAGGCTTCCTCGAGGAGTTTCGCGAGGGACGAGCCGTCTTTCAGGTCTTTACCGTAGGCGTCCACGTTCTGGCCAAGGAAGGTGATCTCACGATAGCCCTGTTCTGCAAGCTCCTTCACTTCTTCCAGGATGTCCACCATCGGTCTGCTTCTCTCCCTGCCCCGGGTGTAGGGGACGATACAGTAAGTACAGAATCTGTCGCAGCCGTGGATGATCGTGACCCACGCATGGTGCTTGCTTGCTCGCATTCTCGGAAGCTCGTGGTTGTACTCGTCCAGGTGATCTTCGAAGAGGGCTACCTTTTCTCCATGAATGGCTCGTTTCACCACCTCTGTCACTCTTGGAACTGCACGGGTCCCCAGAACGAAATCTGCTCCTCTCTTCAGAAACTTCTCTCTTTCCTTCTCCGCGACACAGCCTGCGACACCAACGATGAGTTTCCTTTTCTTTTTCAGTTTCAGGATCTGCCCCAGTTCACTGTAGGCCTTCTCCTCGGACTTCCTCCTCACCGCACAGGTGTTTACAATGACCACATCCGCCTCCTCAGGACTCGAGGCGGGAACGAATCCCTCTTTCACAAGAAGGCCAGCCATCGCTTCCGAGTCGTTCTCGTTCATCTGACAGCCGAAGGTCTTTATGTAAAACTTCACACTATACCTCCTCAATTTGCTCGGACTAATTAGATTATACCAGAAAGAGAAAACCCCGCCGGAGCGGGGCTCACATCAGTCCGAGCTCTTTCTTCACGAAGTTCGGGAGGGCAAAAGACGCGACGTGGACTTCTTCGTTGTAGTACTTCAGCTCTTTGTTGAACTTTCTCACCTTCTCCGGATCGAAGTCCTTTATCGGATCTATTCCCTTGGAAGCGAAGGTGTAGGACCACATTCCGGAGGGATAGGTGGTCATGAAACCAAGGTAAACCCTTGTGATCGGAAAGACCTTGCTGATCCTTTTGTAGGCGAGTTTGAACCATCCAACGTCGTAGAACGGATCTTCCGTTTCGGCCGAGAAAACACCGTCTTCTTTCAGTGCGTCGTAGCAGGCCTGATAGAACTCTTCGGTGAAAAGGTGCCCGCCCTGACCCGCCGTTGGATCCGTGGAGTCTATGATGATGACGTCAAACTCGTTCTTGAACTTCCTCACGTACTCCGCACCGTTTGCTATCACGATCTCTGCTCTCGGATCGTCAAAACCACAGGAGGTCTGTTTCAGGTACTTTCTTGCCGCTTCGATGACGAGGCCATCGACTTCACAGAGAATGGCCTTTTCTACACTGTCGTGCTTGAGGACCTCTCTGAGCGTTCCTCCGTCTCCACCACCGATGATGAGCACCTTCTTCGGGTTTGGATGGAGAAACATGGGAACGTGTGCGAGCATTTCATGGTACATGAACTCGTCTTTTTCCGTTGTCATCGTGATGCCATCGAGCGCGAAGACCACACCGAGGTCAGGATTTTCGAAGATATCGATCCTCTGTATGTCGCTCTGTCCGGAGTAAATCACGCGGTTCATCTTCATGAAGAGGCCCACGTTGTTTCCCGTGTAGTACTCAAAGTACCACAGGTGCTGCCTTGGCTGGAGTTCTCTCTCTAGCTCCTTCAACGTTCTCACCTCCTCAAACAGCAGCTTTGTGTGGCGAGTCCTCCGGTATTCCTATCTCGTCGTACCTGCCCCTCTCATGCTCCACAACATGTACCCTCTTTGCCTTGAGTACCTTTTTCAGGTGGTCGAACGCCTTCCATGGGTCGACATCCTCTCCACAGGTGAACAGATCGACCGCAGCGTAGCCGTATTCCGGCCAGGTGTGAATGGTTAGGTGGGATTCGGAAATCACCACCACACCACTCACCCCATAGGGGAGGAACCTGTGAAATGTTGATGTGACTATTGTTGCTCCACTTCTGTAAGCTGCCTGTTTCATCTCCTGCTCTATGAGCTGCACGCTGTCGAGAATTTCTCTGTCACATTCGTAGAACTCCGCCACCAGGTGCCTTCCCAGGCTCTTCATGTGAATCCCTCCCCTCTGAGAGTTTTAGTCAATCATGATCCAGAGCAACACCGCCCTCTTCTTACCTGGGTTCTTCACGTAGTGCTTCTTGTCCGCCCTGTAGTAGAAGCAGTCCCCTTCCTTCAACCTGTACCTTTTACCGTCGAGGTAGAGATCCACTTTTCCCTGTATCACAAAGCCGAACTCTGATCCTTCGTGGTACGATTCTTCCTCTGTTTGTGCACCGGGCTCCAGGGTCACGAGTAGTGGATCGATTTCCTTGTCTTCAACACCGCTCATCAGAATCTCACTCTTCACACCCTCGGGTTCGTCGTACACGGGTACCCTCTCTTCTTTTTTGAACACGATCCTTTCCTCTTCGAAATCGGAGAAAAAGTGTTTCAGATCAGTTCCCAGTGCCTCAAGTATTCTTTCGAGTGTATCTATGGAGGGTGATGTCTTGTCCGACTCGAGCTGTGAGATAAAGCTTCTTGAAAGATCCGTTCGCTCTGCAAGTTCCTCTTGAGTGAGACCCCTAGAGAGTCTGAGTTTTTTGAGTTTCTCACCGATCCTCACAAAATTCCCAACCCCTTTGACCACTATAGTCGACAAATTTGTTCAGTATCACAGACATTATTATACACACCCCCTCTTCACTGTCAAGGTTAATTTTGTGTTGTCGAGGTTACGGTAAAGTTAATTTGAAGGGCGAAGGGAAAACAGGGTCAAAAAGGAATATGGATAACATTTTGAAAGGACTAAGATCGGGCGAAGAGACGCGTTAAAGTAAAAAATCAAAATCATTACAATCCATAATCACGTGGTAAAATGACAGTGGATTAACTGAAGTATCGGGAGGTGGAAGGATGAGAGATATGACGAAGAAATTTCTCGAGGATGCCTTTGCAGGAGAGAGCATGGCTCACATGAAGTATCTGATCTTTGCAGACGAAGCAGAACGGAGGGGACTGAAGAAACTTGCAAATCTCCTCAGGGCAATCGCTTACGCCGAATTCGTTCATGCGAAGAATCACTACAGGGAACTTGGCAGGATCTCCAGGGAGATGGCAGAGAACGTTCAGCAGTGTATCGACGGTGAGACCTTCGAGATCGAGGAGATGTACCCCGTTTACAACACGGTCGCCCAGTTCCAGCAGGAAAAGGGGGCAGAAAGAAGCACCAAATTTGCCTGGGAAGCTGAAAAGATCCATGCGGAGATGTACAGGAAAGCAAAGGAACTCGTTGAAAAAGGAGAAGACTATCCTGCAGAGAGGATCTACATCTGTCCCGTTTGCGGACATACGGTGGAGGGAGAGCCGCCAGAGAAATGTCCCGTTTGTGGAGCACCGAAGAGCGCCTACAGGGAGTTCTCAGTTTAAAGGAGGGATAACATGAAACTCTCTGATTTCATCAAGACGGAAGATTTCAAGAAGGAAAAGCACGTTCCGGTCATAGAGGCACCCGAGAAGGTGAAGAAAGGAGAGGCGGTTCAGATCACCGTCACTGTGGGGAAAGAAATTCCCCATCCCAATACAACAGAGCATCACATCAGGTGGATCGAGATCTTTTTCCAGCCAGACGGTGACCCCTACGTTTACGAGGTGGGAAGGTACGAGTTCAACGCACACGGAGAGTCCATTCAGGGACCGAACACAGGATTTGCCTACACGGAACCCATCGTCACAACCGTGGTAAAATTGAACAGAACAGGTACCATCATTGCCCTGGCCCACTGCAACATACATGGTCTTTGGGAAAGCAGCAAAAGGATCGCCGTTGAAGAGTGAGGTGAGTCCATGAAGAAGTACAGGTGTACTCTCTGTGGTTACATATATGACCCGGAGAAGGGGGATCCGGACAGCGGGATCGAACCCGGAACACCTTTCGAGGAACTTCCAGATGACTGGGTCTGTCCACTCTGTGGTGCCTCGAAAGAGGACTTCGAACCGGTCGAGTGAGAACTCGAGGGATCAGCGAGAAAGGGGAGGGAAAACCTCCCCTTTCTCTTTCCCCACGGCCCGGCGGGCTCGGGCGGGACATGAATGGATGATCACGTTATAATAATACCACAAAACAATAAAACAATTCAAAAAATAACCGGGGGGAAAGAGGATGATAGGATTCATCACAGACTGGGGATTGAAAAGTCACTACGTGGGAGTTGCAAAGGCGGTGATCAAAAGAATAAACCCAGCTGCTGAAATCATCGACATCACACACGAGATAGAACCCTTCAACGTGAGAAAGGCTGCTCATGTGCTTTACAGGGCGTCTCTGGACTTTCCTCCCTTCACGGTGTTCCTCGTTGTTGTCGATTACGGTGTGGGAACAGCAAGAAAGGCGATCGTCATGAAGACGAAGAACGATCTTTTCTTCGTAGCTCCCGACAACGGTGTTCTAACGGTTGTGGCGGAAGAGTACGGAGTCTCCGAGATCAGGGAGATAGAGAACAAAGAACTCTTCTACAGGAAGGAGCCTTCTTTCACCTTTCACGGGCGGGACATCTTCGCTCCCGTCGCGGCGCACCTCGACATGGGCCTTCCGATGGAAAAGGTGGGAGAACGACTTCTCTCTTACGAAGCGCTGAAAATGAAAAAGCCCACTCTCGAAGAGGATAGAGTGGTGGGTGAAGTTGCCGTTGTGGATACTTTCGGAAACGTTTCAACGAACGTTCCCTTCGAGATGTTCATGAAACTTGAGGTGGACTTCGATGACGTGGTGAAGGTGAGGGTGAAAGGGAAAGAGCACGGAGCAACCGTTGCCAGAGCCTTTGGGGACGTGGGGATCGGGGAACTCCTTGTTCACCCGGACAGCGCCGGCTTTCTCGAAGTGGCGATGAACATGGGATACGCGAGCAAAGTGCTCTCTGTCAAAGAAGGGGACGAGATGGAGATATGCAGGTGAAGGAGATATTCCTCGAGGCAAGGCAGGATTTTCTCAGTCTTCTCAGAAGAAAGAACTGGAAGGAGAAGGACCTGAAGGTTCTGAAGGGGATTTTTCTTGGAAGGCTTTCCGAAATAGATGTACCAGCTGATATCTTCGAATTCGCTGTGAAGGAGGCCTTAAAGGGGAATCTCTCTGTTTCTTCGAGGGTTCTTGGAGTTGATGAGATAGACGTACTCGAGATCCTCTTCTGGTCTTCTCCAAAGAAGTACCCTCTTCCTTCAAGAAAACTCAAAGAAAGGCTGAAGACAAAAAACGTAGATGAGTTCATCAGGAAAGCGAATTCTCTCAGGGTAAAACTCGGAAAAAAGGATTTCCTGGATCTTTACCTTCATCTGGAGGGTGTTGACGAGGAAGAAGAGGAAAACAAAGGAATGAGCATTCTGGAGCGCCTGGAGGAACTTTCCCTTGAAAAGTTGAACGAAAAAAAGGTGGAGGAGCTGAGATGTTTTTACAGACTCCTGACATCCTCCGAGAAGAACAAAGTCAGAACATTGAGAATTCATCCCTATGTTGTTGCGTCCATCGTCAGAAAACCGGTCTGCCCCATTGTTCTCGATGGAAGTAACCTTCTGTGGAGGGGAGGACTTTCTGTTTCGTACATCTACAAGGTTTTCGAAAGGCTTGCCATCTTCGAGGAGTTTTTCTTTCCCTACAGGATCGTTTTTGACAGGAACGCAGAGTTCATTCTTCCCGTTTCGGAAAGGGAAAGATTCGGAAAGTGGAAGGAATCACCGAACGTTTTTTTCGAGTCACCGGCAGATCGTTTGATCGTATCACTTGCAATCTCCATGAGAGCGGTCATCCTGAGTGGGGACAGGTTCAGAGAGTACGAACTTCCAAGGGGATTCAGGGTGATAACACCAGAGGAAATAGAAAAGGGGTGAGCGAGCTCACCCCAATTTCTTTTCGATGTAGTCCACAACGTCCTTCACCGTCGAGATCTTTTCGAGATCGGCATCGTCCACCTTCACTCCGAACTCACTCTCGAAATCCATCACAAGATCGACAAGGTCGAGAGAGTCCGCTCCAAGGTCGTCTATGAGCTTTGCCTCTTCTGTAACCTGTGCTTCGTCCACTCCCAGCTTCTCTGAGATTATGTTCTTCACCTTTGAAAGGATCTCCTCTCTGTTCGCCACTTTTCCACCTCCCTTTAGAAGTGTCAGAACAAATTATAGCACAATCACATCTTCCAGTAAGACCTTCTTCCCCCAGTTCTGGACGAACCAGTCAGGGTTCAGGGTGTGAACGGGAACGATGTAGTCTGGTTTGAGATCGTCCAGAATCGCTTTCAGGTTCTTCGGCGAGACATGGCCTGATGCGTGGAATTCTTTTGTAAAGACGACTTTGCCACCATTTTCTTTTATACCAAGAGGCGTTATGTTGAAGTACCTGAGCCAGTTCATGAAGCGTTTTGCATCGATCTCCTGTTCTTCCGTGTAGGCTTCGCTGGTGGAGTGAATGTAAACGGCACCGTTCAGAACTTTTTCGTCGAGATCGAGGATGTGTGGAAAGTCCCAGTATCCCGCAACCAGAGTGTATTCACCGGGAGAGTGGTTTATCTCATCGGGAGGTATGAGGATTCCTTCGCTTTTTGCCAAAAGGAGTGCTTCTTTTTCGAGATTTATGTAGCTCACCTTTCCGGGATGGTACACCCTGATGTGGCTTTTTTCTTCTTCAGAGAGTTTCCAGAGTGGCTCCACGCGTCCCATCTCGATGAGATAGGCGTAGTCTTTTGGCATGAGGGTGAGTTTTCTGTTGTTTTCCATGCAGACCTTCAGGAAGGTGAAGAGTCTTTCAAGGTGCCTGATCGGAAAATCAACAAGTATCAGATTTTTCGTCTTTCTGAACACTTCCATGGCGTTTTCGAAGACGTCTTTTTCCGTGTTTTCCACGTTTTCTTCTCTTGTCACCCTCGTTCCTTCCACGATGAGGACGAGAGGACGCTTGTCTTTCAGGCTTTCAAAGAACCGGGACGTTCGAAGAGAGAGTGAGAGTCTTTTCTCACCGAGTGTGTCCAACCAGTATCGTTCCTCTTCCGGTGTTTCAGGACCCGTTCGAAAGTCACCGGTGTAGGCGAGCCAGAACCCGTCCACCTTCGCCACGAGACCGGCTGCGCCTATGACGGAGTGATAGACTGGCTCGACAAAAAGTTCGTCTTTCCAGAGAGAATTCATGTCAACTGTTCTGTAGCTGTCGAGCTCTGTTTTCTTTGGGAACGAAACACATCTCACCAATCTTTCGGCGTTTTTTGACCTTCCGGGACTCACCGTGAGATCTGATCTGATGCCGTTTTCCTGATCTTTTTCCGAGGCTTTTCTCCTCTTTTTTCCATCGAGCTGGGTGAGAACGCTCGTGTTGGTCGTCTTTACGCTTGCGTTCATCACGGCGAGGGTTTCACCTGTCATGAGAAGGGGGATCTTTTCGTCTACGAGACCGACCATCCCGGTGTGGTCCGCGTGGGCATGACTCAAAAAAAGAAAGGAATAATTCACCGGGTCTTCGAACTTTCCGTCGAAGAGATCTCTCCTGTATACGTTGAGGCGGGGGATCGCGTTCAGTTTCAGAAGATCCTGAACGATCTTTCCAGGCCTTGGATTCAGGAACTCTTCGAAGAACTCTCCCCATCGTGAGAAGTTGAGGCCAAAGTCAAGAAGGAAGGCATCATTCTCAGAATCAACCACCCTGATCTTGTTTCCTCCGATGTTTCTGTGACCGTCGAGTATCTCTATCCTCATGGAACCCCCCCAGGAGTGAGAAGAGTTCAGGAGGATCGACACGAAAAAGGCAAGTCTTCACCCTGAGATCGCTGGCGCCGAAACCTTCTATGCCCTCAAAGTGGGATAATAGCACACGGGAAAGTTTCTCTTCCAGTCTTCTCCCGTAGAACATGATCAGTCCTGCGATCTGTGCGTGATCCAGAAGGTAGTCTATGTGCCAGTGTTTTTTCTGGGTGCCCAAAAAATAACGGGGGATTCTCTTCGAGAAGCCTCCCATTGCGGATCCCACGTACGCGTAGTAGCCCGGTTTCAGGTGTGAGGTTTTCTTTCCGTGTTTCAGAGTAACACTTCTTTCGAGTTTCAGAAGCAAGACGTACGTTCCCTTCATAGGATGCTCAGATATCTTTCTGCGTGATCGGGTGCAACGGTCACAACTCTCGCATCTTTTCCGAGTTTTTGCACCACTTTCAGTGCGGCGGCAACGTTCGCACCGGACGAAACTCCCACGAGGAGCCCCTCTTTCCTTGCGAGGTACCTCGCCATTTCATAGGCTTCTTCGTCCTCCACGGTGATCACTTCATCTATCACGGATCTGTCGAGTATCTTCGGAACGAATCCTGCTCCTATACCCTGAATGGAATGTTTTCCAGGCTGCCCACCGGAGAGAACAGGAGATTTTGCCGGTTCCACCGCTACTATCTTCACCCTGTCTCCAAAGAAGGTCTTCAGAACCCTTCCAACACCACTGATCGTACCACCCGTTCCCACACCCGCAACGAAAGCATCTATCCGATAATCCATCTGTCTCAGTATCTCAGGTCCCGTGGTGAACTGATGTGAGTAGACGTTGCAGGGATTTTCGAACTGCTGAAGCATATGGGCTCCTGTTTCCTGGGCAATTTCTTTTGCTTTCTCTATAGCTCCCTTCATTCCCAGATCCCCCGGGGTGAGGACCAGCTCTGCTCCGAGCATCTTTAGAACCTTTCTTCTTTCCACACTCATTGTTTCGGGCATCGTGAGGATCACACGGTGTCCTCTTTTTGCTCCGATCATCGCTATGGCGATTCCCATGTTTCCACTCGTTGGCTCCACTATTCCGTTTTTGAGAAGACCCCTCTTTTCGGCGTCGAGAATCATGAAAAGAGCGGGTCTATCTTTCACACTACCCCCTGGATTGTTTCTCTCCAGCTTCAAGAATATCCTCGAGTCCACCGAATCGATCCTCACTATCGGAGTGTTTCCTATTAGCCTTTCCATCATTGTACAGATCCCTCCTCCATTTGACAATTTTCGCTGGAACGCCTACAACGACCGCCCCTTCTGGGACATCCTCCAGAACGACGGCGTTCGCACCTACGACGGCGTTGTTCCCCACCTTTATTGGGCCGAGGATCTTTGCTCCCGTTCCTATCATCACGTTTTCGCCAATATCGGGATGACGTTTTCCTCCGCAGGGCTTTTTCGTTCCCAGTGTTACTCCATGGTAGATGAGCGTTCCTCTTCCCACCGTCGCGGTGCTCCCTATGACCACTCCGATGCCGTGGTCTATCACCACACCGGGAGCGATCTGAGCGGCAGGGTGGATGTCCATGGAAAACACCACGCGGATGAAGTAATAGATGATATAAGCGAGAATCTTTAGTTTCCACTTGTAGAGAAAATGGGCGAATCTGTACCACATGAGACCCTGGAAGGAAGCGTAGAAGAAGAACACCTGTAGTTTACTCTCTGCGGCGGGATCGAGATTCAGGTACATCTCGAGATCTTCCGAGATGTACCTGAAGACGCTCACGAAATCCTTGAAGAACTCACCCACTTTCTTGAACAGCCGCATCCCGATGCCATGTCCATCACCTCCAGATTTCGTTGTTCGCTTAAATTATACCAGCCTAATTGTTAAGAACAAAGGAACCTTTCCATCACAAGAAGGTGAAGGTGTTCACTTTGTCACGAAAAGCCTTTGGTAGTATATTAACACGTGGGGAGGGAGATTTCAATGGTGGACACGCATACACACCTTCATTTCCGCCAGTTCAATGAGGACAGAACAGAGATCATTTCGAGATTCGAGGAAGACAGAATTGATTTCGTTGTGAACGTGGGAGTGGATCTGGAAGACTCAAAGAAAAGTCTTGAGATCACAAAGCTAAGTGACAGGATCCTCTGCGCGGTGGGGGTCCATCCACACGAGGCAAAGAATGTTCCAGAGAATTTCATAGAGGAGTTAAGAAAACTTGCAAGAAGTGAAAAAGTCGTTGCCATCGGTGAGACAGGCCTTGATTTTTTCAGAAACATCTCTCCTCCTGAAGACCAGAGGAGAGTCTTCATTGAGCAGATAGGGCTTGCAAGATCGCTCGATCTTCCTCTCATCGTTCATGTGAGAGAAGCGTACGAGGAGGCGTACGCGATACTCTCGAGTGAGGATCTTCCAGAAAAGAAAGGAGTGATTCACGCTTTTTCTTCGAACTACGAGTGGGCGAAGAAGTTCATCGACCTTGGATTTCTGCTCGGAATAGGTGGGCCTGTGACGTACCCGAAGAACGAGTCTTTGAGAGAAGTTGTAAAAAAAGTGGGGCTCGAGCACATCGTCCTGGAGACGGATTGTCCTTTCCTTCCACCTCAGCCGTTCAGGGGGAAAAGAAACGAACCGAAGTACTTGAAATACGTGATAGAGACGATCGCAGGTGTGTTGAGCACGTCTTACCTGATCGTGGAGGAAAGAACGACAGAAAATGCATTCAAGCTTTTCAAGGGGTGAGAGAATGATTCCGCTCTTCGATCTCACAAGACAGTACATGAGGATAAGAGGAGAAATCCTGAACGCAATAGACAGGGTGATCTCTTCTGGAAGGGTGATACTGGGAGAAAACGTGAAGAAGCTCGAAGAAAAGGTGGCGAGTTTTGTCGGTGTGAAACACGGAATCGGTGTTGCAAGTGGAAGCGACGCACTCCTCATTGCGCTCAGGGCCATGGGAGTGGAGAAGGGGGACGTGGTGGTCACCACACCTTATACATTCTTTGCCACGGCGAGTGCCCCTTACAGGCTCGGTGCCAGGGTGATCTTTGTCGACGTGGAGGAGAGCACATTCAACATGGACCCGAACCAGCTTGAACACGTGTTGAAAAAAGAGAAGGTGAAGGCGGTCATACCCGTTCATCTCTTCGGTAGAACGATGGATCTTGAGGCATTGAGTTTTCTGAAGGAAAAATACGGTGTGATGATCCTCGAGGATTGTGCTCAGTCTTTCGGATCGGAGTGGAAATTTAAAAACGGTGAGATCAAAAAGAGCGGTTCTGTTGGGGATGCGGCGATCTTTTCCTTCTTTCCCACCAAGAACCTGGGAACTTACGGTGATGGTGGAATGATTGTGACGAACAGCGAAAAGATCGCAGAAGAGTGCAGAATGTTGAGGGTGCACGGTGCGAGAAAGAAGTACTTCCACGAGAAGGTGGGGTACAACTCAAGGCTCGATGAGATCCACGCCGCCGTTCTGAGCGTGAAATTCAGGTACCTGGAAAAGTGGACAGAGGAAAGATTGAGGGCGGCGAAAACTTATCAGAGACTGTTCGAAGAAAAAGGTCTTCCAGTGATTTACCCCAGGGTGGAAGAGAAGGGGTTCAAATACCATGTCTTCCATCAGTACGTTGTTTTGTTCGAGAACGAAGAAACAAGAGATAGGATGAGAGAGGGTCTCTCAGAAAGAGAAATCCAGACAGCCGTTTACTATCCGCTACCTCTTCATCTTCAGAAGTGTTTCAAAGGACTGGGTTACAGAGAAGGAGATTTCCCCGTGGCCGAATCTCTTTCGAAAAGGAGCCTTGCCCTTCCCATATTTCCAGAACTCAGAGATGAGGAGATAGAAGAGGTCGTCAGTACAATGGAGTTGTTTGTTTAAGCGAGGTCTTTTACAACCTTGAGCGTGGCTTTCGCGACGGCCTTCAGAAAGTCTCCCTCAAGAGGAGCAACCCCCACTTCCGCTCTTTCTTTCTCGTCATCCTGGACGGTGAGATGAACCAGGACAAACTCTTTCCCGGCAAGAAAGACTTTCTGAACATCGTCCACTGAAACTGGTGAGTCGACGTTGAAAGCCTCTATGACCGCCTCTCCAACGAGTCTTGGAAGGTTCGTTGAAGTGCCCGCTCCGATGGATTCACCGACCAGTTCTTCGTCTTCGAAGAGGTTGTTTATCGTGACCTTCACCTGCTTTTTTCTGTCCAGGCTCTTCACTTCGATCGAGGAGATCTCGTAGGACTGGGCAGGAGAAAACTTTCCCTGGCTGAGCTGGGCCACGCTGATGATCCTTCTATCCAGTTTCATTCCGAGGGATGCGAGCGCCACGGTCTCGATGTCACGTACTATCTGCTTCGGATTTCTGGAGGGATCTGCTATAACGTGGATCTCTCTTGGCTGGTCATCCTCCTCGATCACCTTCACGGAAATGACACCAGATATCTTCGATATGACATCTTCCAGTGTCTTTGCACTCATCGAAATACCCCCCAATCGACACGCTCTTGTCTACTATTGTACTATATTTACCAGGGCATCTATCACAGAGGAGATCACTGAACTCAAAAAATCCCTCTCTAAAAGAGAAATTCCTATCTTCCATTGTTCCCTGCCATCTCTGAAGAAGGTGAGGTGTACAAAGACGAACTCTTTTCTGGCAAGGGAAACTTTCTTTATGTCGTCTATTGAGACATCTTCTTCAGCCTTGAAGGCATCTACCACCGCCTCTCCAACGAGCCTTGGAAGATTCTTCTCCGTTCCTGCCCCCTCACTCCTTCCCGAGAGCCTCTCTCCATCAGAGCTCTTCAGCATGATCTCCACACGGTACTTCTTTCCAAAGGACTCTATTTTGAAACCATCAAGATAAAAAGATTTTTCGACTTTCTGAGAAGTCGAAAAATTCTCTGGAAAAATCTTTAACGAATTTTGATCAATGTGAACAACTTTTCCGTCTCTTTTTATGACAGGAATTTTTCCCACATTCACGCCCCCCCAATCTATTCTACCATCTCCTAGGAAAACAACGCCTTCCCATAGAAGTATGGAATCGAAGGAGGTAGATGCACTTTGCCTGGAAAGAGAAAGGGTTTCTTCGTGGCATTTCTCATAACGCTTCTTTTTCTTGTAATCCTGTTCATGTACGGCTACATCTCCTTCGAGATCAGCAGGATGTACGGCGGAAAGATATCTCCTTTCGAAGACTGGAGGAGTTATATCGCCTTTCTTGCTTCCAAGGTACCCTTTCTGAGGGACAGGATCAGCTACCAGCCGTTGAGGGCAGAAACTCCCGCTGAGTACTACTCGAAAATCTACCAGCGGTACATAGAGATCTACACACAAAAGATCGAAGAACTCACCAGAAAAGAGAAAGAGATAGAAGAGAAGATGAAGGTACTGGAGACTCAGAAATCCGTCGTTGACAGGATGATCGGGGAGGTTCAGTCTCTGAAGAGCCAGTTGATCGAAGAGAAGAACAGATTGGACTCTTACAAAAAACAGGTGGACGAGCTTATAAACGTACTTTTGAACACCGATCCGAAGAACCTTGCAAACGCTCTGAACAACGTGGATGATGATACACTTGCGGTGATATTCAAGAGAACAGATCCCACCTACGCGGGGGAGTTTCTGGAGGCCCTCTCGAGTGTGAATCCTCAGAAAGCGGCGAGAGTAATGGAAATGATTGTCGGGGTGGATAGTACCGTAAAGAGACTGGAATCTCTTATAGAACAGGCGAAAAACTCGGTAGAACAGATGACGAAGAAAGAAGCACAGTTGTTTTCAAAAGAGACGTATCTGAAAGTTGTGGCGGATGCTCTGAACAACGTTTCTCCCGAGGTGGCTGTTGAGTTCCTGAAAAAGGAAAACGTGGATCCTGAAACCCTGAGGATCATCCTTTCCATGATGAACAGGGAACACGCCTCTGCCCTGGTCCAGTACATCGTGCAGAACGCAATAGAACTTCTGGAGGAGAAAAAGTGAAGGTAGCACTTCTGAAAGAAGGAATGTTTAATCTGGTGAAGGTGCTTCAAAAAGAAAAGAAAGGAGGGTTTTTATCGGTTCTTCTTCATGCAAAGAAGAAAGTGCTTTGTGGAAAGAAAGAATCTCAATCAGAACTTTCGGTTTCTTCCGAAGTGAAAGAGTGCAGAAAACAATCGCCGGGCAAGCCTTTTCAGCTTTCCGGCATCGTTTCTTCCGAAGTGAAGGAGGGCAGAAAACGACAAGTAGATGAAAAAGCAAACACCTCACTTCCACGCCATGAGATGCCTTTTGATCATATTGATCATAAGTCTAAGGGAAATAGAGGTACGCCTTCTTCTGCCCCGGTTGGTTTTGATCATATTGATCATAAGTCTAAGGCGAGATCGACTGAAAGGGATAGATCAGACATACCCATCACGAATGTGAAAATTTTTGAAAATGCAGAAGAGATTTTGGAAACAAAACACGATTTTGAGGGCAGCACGAACAGCAACATCATCCTTTCCGACGAAAGAAAGGAAAAAGGTATTCACATATCTGAACCTCTGAGGAAAAGTCTTGCCGGCACTGAAAGTCTTCCTGGTTCGAAAAGACTCGCTGATCCTATTCCGGCAAAGGAAAATGTGAGAATTGAGGAAAAATCGTTTCCTAGGAAAGGTGAACTCAAGGATGTCCTGGTAGCAGGAGGAATCAAAACAGATAGAACACCAGACAACGAAAGTGTGGTGAGAAAGAAGGAACGTAACGTGCAAACTCAGAAGTTTGTAAAGTTCAAGTACAATCCTGGCGTCCGTGATGTGCGTGAAAGCGTTGCTTTGATAGCCGAAAAAGTTGTACCGGGGAGGACGATTTCAGAGAAAGAGAAAGTGGGAAAAGAAGTCTTCCAGGCTTCAAAGGTGAACTCATCGAACATCAAAAAAGCTGGAGTGTCTCAGGAAAAGATGAAGTGCAAAACCGAGCAGAATACTGGACATATTTTAAAGGTCTTTCCTGAGAGTGCGGGGAAGAAGACAGATGCGAAAGGAAATATCAACTTTGTCTCTGAAAGAAAGTCAACCCTTATGAAAGAAAAAGCAGTGACCGCCGGCGAGCGTAATGTAAAAACAAAAACAAAGATCTCAAGGAAAGGTATAGAAATGCTCCCTATAAAGTTGAAAAAAAGTGCAATGAGAACCCAGAAAATATTTCGCTCGAATGATACTTTGAAACTGAAGCCCCAGGAAACAGAAGAAGTAGCACACGAAAAAGTAGAAAAGACCGTCCCCAATCTGACGGAAACTGGGAGCGACACCGGTCCGATCGAAGTGAACACCAGAATCGATGAAAAGTCACTTCCCAGAAAGTACGGTGAGATCAGAAAATCTCCTGTTCTGGAAAGAAGTGAGGTTGTGAAAGTAAAAGAACCATCAGGCGGCGAAGCGTCGAAAGGAAAAGACAATTCGGGAAATGAACTGGGAAGAGAGTCGAATGAAATATCTTTGAAATACGAAGAAAAAGGAAAACTGGTGAGTTTTAGAGAATTAACAGATGGAAGAGTCCACGAGATGATCACCCGTGAGAGAGCGAAAAGCGCCTATCCAGTGAGGGAAATGAAGAGGATAGATCTTCCAAGCGTTCCAAAAATAGTGGAGAAAATGTACGTTCAAAAACAGGAGAAAGCGACGATAAACCTGGAGCCTCCAGGACTCGGAAAGCTGGAGATCACCATTACGAAAGAAAACAACGATCTGAAAATTGTGTTCAAGGTGCAATCAGAGGAGGCAAAGCACATTCTGGAACACGAAGTACCGAAGCTGGTGGATCGGTTCAACGAAAAGGGCCTGCACGCACAGGTCTACGTTGAAAGGAAGGAAGACGACGACTATCTCTACCAGGAAAGCAACAGCAGGAACTCAAGAGACGATCGGCGAGAGCAGAGGAATGGAGGAAGACGTAACGATGAGAAAGTCTCTTTTGAAGAGTTCTTCGAGGGGGTGAAGACGTGATATACGATCTTGGAAACATCTATTACTCGACTCTTCAGGGTGTGAGAGCAAACTCTACTGCCAGCAAATCGCTTGATAAGGAGGCATTTCTCAGGTTGCTTCTTCAGGAACTGGAAATGCAGGATCCCCTGGAGCCAATGGAAACGAAGGATATGATTTCCCAGCTCTCTCAGCTCACCAGTCTGGAACAGATCACAAACCTCACAAGTGCTGTGAGGGACTTTGTTGAGGCACAAACGAGTGTGAATCCAGCACAGCTTGCATCCCTGATAGGCAAGTACGTCGTGGTGAAGAACAATACGGTGAATTTGAAAGATGGAGAAGCAGACAGCATCATATTCAGCCTCGATCAGGATGCGCACGTTGTGGTTCAGATCCTCGATGAGAATG
Source organism: Thermotoga sp. (assembly GCF_021162145.1). NCBI lineage: Bacteria > Thermotogati > Thermotogota > Thermotogae > Thermotogales > Thermotogaceae > Thermotoga > Thermotoga sp. The sequence continues at coordinate 908 of NZ_JAGGZH010000106.1, read as the reverse complement.
GCAATGTGGTGAGGACAGAGGATTTGGGAACCGTTGAGGCGGGTGTTCACGGCTGGCAATGGGACGGTAGAGACGACAGTGGTGTGAGCCTGCCGGACGGAACTTATACCTATCATGTGTACAGGATCTCCACGGACGGTGGATTGGAAGAAATAGGTGGTATAGAAGGTGGTCTGGTGGAGGCTGTTCAGATAAAGGACGGAGAGGGTTTTGTTCTGGTAAACGGATCGCTCTATCCCGTTGATTCAATCCTGGAGATCTCTCAGGAGGGTGATGCGTGATGATGAGATCTTTATACAGCGGTATCACGGGGCTCAAGAACTTCCAGGTTGCAATGGACATCGTGGGGAACAACATTTCCAATGTGAACACGGTGGGATTCAAGGCGTCGAGGGTGAACTTCGAAACGATGCTCGCCCAGACGATCAAGGCTGGCAGAGCTCCCCAGGAAAGTGTGGGAGGAACCAATCCCATGCAAATCGGCCTTGGGTCTCAGGTAGCGAGTATCGACAAGATCATGACACAGGGTTCCTTCCAGAACACAGGTGTGAAAACGGACCTTGCTATACAGGGTGATGGATTTTTCATCGTATCCGATGGCAGCGCTTACTATTACACGAGAGCAGGAGCGTTCACACTGGACAGCAACGGAAACCTGATTCAGACTTCAACAGGTTACAAGGTTCAGGGATGGACGGCCGTTCAGGATCCCGAAACGGGTGAGAGGTACATCGACACCAACAGACCTATTGGGGATCTGGTGATCAGTGCAGGTATGACAATGCCCGCGAAGAAAACATCGAACGTGAGATTCGAGGGAAATCTGAACTCCGATGTGGGGCCAGGATCTTTCACCATCACCCTGACGGACGACAACGGTGTCGATCACGACGTTCGGGTGTGGTTTG
>NZ_JAGGZH010000105.1 GCF_021162145.1 Thermotoga sp. | reverse complement strand
GAAGTATACGTCATGACTTACGGAGGACCTTCAAACGCAACCATGCTTCTTTCGTTGTACATACAAAAACAAGCGTTTGAATTTGGAAACATCTCCTATGCCTCAGCATTGGGAACCTTCCTGATGATTGCTTCTCTTGCAATTTCTTACTTTATCGTGAAAAAAGGGTTGCGTGGTGAGATTGCATGAAGAAAAGAATTATAGGATGGATGATCTTCCTTATAGCACTTATCATTGTTATCATTGAGCTCTTCCCGATATTTATAATCATCCTGAACGGCTTCAAAAGGGATATAGACATCTGGAGTAAGAACCCGTTCTATTTCAAACCAACGCTGTCAAGCTACAAAAAAGCGTTCGAAAATGAAGATTTCGTTCGGGGTTTGAAGAATTCTCTGATAGCAGCCAGCATTTCTTCATTTGTTTCTGTATTTTTTGGATCGATGGCTTCCTATGGTTTGTCCCGATACAAGTTCAAAGTAAATGATTGGATCATCTTTCTATTGCTTCTATTGAGGATGGTGCCACAAATCACTCTGTCACTGCCATTTTATCTGATTTTTAAAAAGATGGGACTTAGTGATAATATTTTCGGACTCTCGTTAGCGCATATTAGCTTCAACCTTCCTTATGCAGTTGCGTTACTCCTTCCATTTTTTGAGGGAATACCCCGTGATTACGAAGAAGCCGCAAGAATAGATGGTTGTAGGGAATTTCAAATATATTGGAAGATCTTTTTCCCTCTTGCCTCGGCCGGAATAGTAGTGGCAACTGTCTTCACTTTTCTCATGTCCTGGAATGAATTTATATACGCTTTGGTTTTAACCGGTGTAAGAGCAAAAACAGCTCCGATAGCAGTTAATGGGTTCCTTGGTCAATATGCTCCTCTGTGGGGTCAACTCTCAGCTGCCGGAACTATCATGCTCATTCCCGTTTTTGCTATAACACTTGGATTCCAGAGGTACATCATAAAAGGTTTGTCTGCTGGTGGCATCAAAGGATGAGGAGGTGAAGGTACGGTGAAGTTCTTCCTTGACAGTGCCAAGCTTGATGAAATTGAATACGCTATTAAGAAATGGAAAATTGATGGTATAACAACAAATCCAAGACATTTAATGAATGCAGGAATGACAGTGGAAGATTTCGCTAAAGAGGTTAAAAAACTTGTAGATGGAACTTCCATTTCTGTAAGTTTAGAAGTTAACCCACATCTTGATGATCCTAACGAAATCGTTAAAGAAGCTCTTTCAATAGCTGAAGTGTCTGAAAATTTCGCAATAAAAATCCCAGCCACGGAGAGTGGCTTTGAAGCTTTGGCAGAGTTAAGTTCAAAAGGAGTGAAAGTAAATGTCACGTTGATCTTTAACTTAGTCCAAGCTCTCCAAGCAGCTCGCTTAGGGGCTTTCTACATAAGCCCGTTCGTGGGATGGAGAGAAGAAAGAGGAGAAACAAATATCGACTTTTTAAAACAGATTGTTCAAGCCATTAAGGGTTATGGCTACAAATCTCAGATAATAGTTGCCGCTGTTAGATCTGCAAAACACTTTGTAGAAGCAGCAACAGCGGGAGCAGATATTGTAACGGCAGGTTTCGAGGTTTACAAGAGAGCCTTCGATAATCCTTACACACGGCTGGGACTCCAGATCTTCTCTGAGGCTTGGGACAACATATACGGGAGGTGATTCAAGAATGCTGGTAGATTTCCTGGTCCACAAAGACGGTGACGACGTAGGAGTAGTGGTGAGGGATGTGACCGCCGGAGAAAAGTTGAAAGGGAAAACTTTAGAAGATGGAAAGACTTATGAACTAGAGGCCAAAGAGGATATACCTCTTGGTCACAAAATAGCCTTGAGAGATATCAAAGAAGGAGAAAAAATAAAAGAATACGGAGAAATAATAGGTAGAGCCACAAAAGACATTCCAAAGGGTTCGCATGTCCATGTTCACAACATACGAAGTCTAAGATGGGGGTGAAGAGCAGTGGAAAGAAAAATCCTCGGTTACGTTAGGGAAAACGGGAAAGTAGGTGTTAGAAATTATGTCCTTCTGTTACCAGTTGATGATATATCAAATGCTGTTGTTGAAGCTGTCGAAAAATCCATCGTCGGCACTCTTGCCTTACCTCACCCTTATGGAAGACTCCAGTTTGGAAAAGACTTGGAACTTTTCTTCAAAACACTGATAGGAACAGGATCTAATCCAAATGTCGCAGCAGTGATAGTTGTTGGTATCGAACCAAAGTGGACTCACAAAGTGGCAGACGGTATAGCAAAGACAGGAAAACCGGTTGAAGCTTTCTGGGTAGAGGGAAGTGGACAGCTCAAGACTATCGAAAAGGTATCAAGAGTTGCTGTGAGAATGGTGGAAGACGCTACTAACCTGAAGAGAGAATTAGTTGATATCAGTGAGCTCACGATAAGTCTTAAATGTGGTGAATCTGACACCACTTCAGGTTTAGGTTCCAACAGGGTTGTAGGAAGATTCACCGAAAGGTTTCTTGAAATAGGTGGAACTGTACTTTTCGGAGAAACAACAGAGCTGACAGGAGCTGAGCATATTATAGCTTCCAGATTCAAAAAAGAAGAAGATAGGGAGAAGTTCTTGAAAATCTTCAATGAGTATCAAGAATTGATCAAATCACAAGGTGTAGATTTGCTTGGTTCACAGCCCACTGAAGGCAACATCGCTGGAGGTTTGAGTACCATCGAAGAAAAAGCTCTCGGTAACATACAGAAGATAGGAAATGCCATGATAGATGGTGCTTTGGATTTCCTAGAAGAAGTACCAGGAAAAGGACTCTACTTCATGAATACTTCTTCAGCAGCTGCAGAAGCGGTGACACTCTTTGCAGCCAATGGTGCAGTGATTCACCTATTCCCAACAGGTCAAGGAAACCCAATAGGAAATCCCATAATACCTGTCGTGAAGATAACAGCAAATCCAAAAACAGCTCAGGTCATGTCTGAACACATAGATGTTGACGTTTCTGCTGTGTTGACGGAAGGTATGAGTATAGACGAAGCAGCCGACAAACTCTGGCAAAGAGTTGTGGAAACAGCCAATGGTCGTATGGTAAGAGCGGAAATATTGAACCATAAAGAATTTGTGCTGACAAAACTTTACAGGAGCGCTTGAAAGTGGAAATTGCTCTTCCTTATGGAAAAGGAAAAATATTCCCGCAAATACCAGACTTTGCAAAAGTCAGGCTTCTGGAAAGCCAGCGGGGGGGATTCCCTCGCATGGATGAGCTGGAAGTAAAAGAAAGCATTGAAAAAGCTGTGAAAGAATATGAAATCTCTGGTAAAACCGTCTCCATTGCCATTCCTGATCAAACTAGACCAAACGTATCAAAATATATTCTTCCTCCTTTAGTGGAAACATTATTGAAAAAAGAAGCCAAAGAGATACGAATATGTGTGGGAACAGGTCTTCATAGGAAAGCAACAGAAAAAGAACTAGAAGAACTTGTTCCCATCAAGAAGAGCAGAGTTAGGGTATTTATACATGATGCAAGGAAAAAAGAGACACTGACTTTCATAGGAAAGACATCATTCAGCACACCAATTTGGATCATGAAATATTTTGCAGAAGCTGATTTAAAAATAGTTGTCTCCATAGTAGAGGAGCACCAATTTGCAGGGTTTTCAGGTGGAGCAAAGGGTGTTGCAATAGGATTAGGCGGGGAAGAAACTGTGAGGGGTAATCATTCGAAGCTGACATCTCCCTATGCAAAAATGGGATTAATTGAAGGAAATCCCGTCAGAGAAGAGATAGATGAAGTAGGAAATATGGTTGGCTTGGATCTGCTGATAAACACTGTTTTAAATGAGAACAAAGAAATAATAAAACTGTTCGTTGGTAGTCATCCAAGTTCTCATAGAGAAGCATGTCAATTTGTAAAAGAAAGCAGTGGAGTTCCCGTGAGAGATCTTTATGACATTGTTATTGTGTCACCAGGAGGATATCCCAGAGACATCGATTTGTACCAATCACAGAAAGCTCTTGCCGTTGCTCAAGAATTCTGTAAACCAGGAGGAAAAATAATTCTTTTGGCAGAGTGTTCACAAGGCTTTGGAGATGAAGGAAATTATGTACAGATCCTTGAAAAAGCTCCGTCTCCTGTTTTCGTTTTGGATAATTTTGATTTTTCCAATTTTCAGGTGGGACCACACAAGGCATTTTTGTTGGCTCGTACTCTTTCTAAACACGAAGTGTTTATAATTTCTTCTCTGCCAAAGGAAACCTTAAGAAGAATGTTTT
>NZ_JAGGZH010000104.1 GCF_021162145.1 Thermotoga sp. | reverse complement strand
GTAAAATACCATTTATATTATATACCAAATTTGATTTTTCCAATCCACCATTTTTAAAAATGGTCATTTGCGGAAATCTGCTTACACTCAGTATTCTCAATTTTTGATGATATACTTGGCAACTTATGAAAAGTGCTGATATGCTTTTATCAATGATGAAAAATAATAAAAGATGGTGAAAAAACATGAAAGAGTATCTCAGATATCTCAAAACGGTAAAGAAGCGAGATGAGAAGGCAATAAAGCAGTATAGAAGTATCTCCAGAGAATTTCGGAGATTCGAACCACTCACACGTTCCAGTTGGGAACGCTACCTTAAACACATTTCCGCAAACAAGCCATGAACGCAGAGAAATAAACTTGTACCTGAATTGGGAAGCCGATAATGAATTACTCAGGTTCGATAAAAGATTCTGGAATGACGCTGAACTTCTTGAGAAATTGCTCTACCAAAAGCTCTCGAAATGGACGAGGTCAGGGCTATCGTAAACGCTACTGACAATGAGTATTACAAGGCTATATTCAAACTCTTGACAAACACAGGTATGAGGATTTCGGAACTTTTGAAACTCAGAAAGAGCGATATTCGCATAGTAAAAGATACTGCTAAGCTCCGTATCCATGGAAAAGACAACAAGGAAAGAATCGTCATGATAAAACCGACATCATACGCAAGACCATACAAGCAGGAGTATTCGATAGGAAAGTATCAACGAGAGCCGTACGAAAAGCCTTGAAAAAGTATGACGAAAAGGCTGGCATCACAAGGAACGTGACACCACACATGTTCAGGCATACTCTTGGTGTCGAACTTGCAAAAAGGGGTACCCATAAATAAAATCCAAGCGATTTTAGGACATTCCGGTCTTTCAACAACAGGGATTTATCTAATGCTGTACCGCATGGAAAGAAAAGGGTTCATTAAACCTGTAAAATTTCCGGGATCTGGAAAGAAGCTCTATATCAAAGAGGATATTTTGAAGCTTTTAAGACGCTACCAAAAAGTTGACCGTGGTGATGGCATTGAAGATGTTTGAAAAGCTTAAAGAAACGATCAATAAAGTTGCTAAAAAATTTCGAAAGATCTCAACATTCCACTGGAAGATGTAAAGCAGGAACTTTGGAAACCTGTGCTGAGAGAAAAATAAGTGGGAGCATCTTCGGAGAGTATAAGGAAGCAATCAATTCGGCTTCTATGGCGAGAAAAGAAAACATTCAAAAAGGCAGAAGATGGTTTCATTTTTATTCGATATCATCACACCGAAACCGATGATGAGTCAGAACACCCCACAGCAATGGAGCTTGCTATAACAGCTGAAATCAAGGCAATATTCAAAAGAAGAACGAGAGCACTATTCAGAAACCTTCCGCGATGTGTGTGAACACACACTGCATCGAATCTACGATAGATTTAATAATTTCCGCGTGCACCTTTTTGATGGAGAATTACCGACAGCGAGGAACTATCTTTGCTGTGCGACTACCACAAAGGAGCACCTTTCAACGAACTATCGGAACGATATAACCTTTCAATTCTTGCTGTTAAAAAAGCAATCAGAACAGTACACGAAGAAGCTCTTATGGCCCCATCTATCTCTTCGAGGCGTTTGTTTGGGACTATCGAAGTTACAAAATGTTTTGACAAATCACAATGGAAATTGGAAGATCCAGAAACTGCTTCCGAACATGATTCGAAAATCACACTTTACAAAGAATTACAGGTCCTTTCAAAATAACTAGGTGTCATCAAATCAATGAAACGTAATGAACTCGAAATGTTTATTTTCAAGTATGCCCTAGATCTCCTCTTAAGCAAGTAGATTTTACTCTGCCCATCACATATTTCTTTTTTCTTTAAACCAATTTCATGGATAAAAGAAAAGAAGATCGGCAGTAATACACCAGATATTCTGACTGCCTACAGTATTCCTATACACTGTCCTGAAGCTTTTGGAACGAAGCGGTGTATCCTTCGACCTCGATATGTACGAATTCGTTTACTCAACGCTGGACTATATCGAATTTGAGTATCCTTACAACGAAAAGATGAATTTAATAGTCAAAAGTTTTGTGTTCTCTTAGAGTGAGGTATCTGTGATATAGGGGAGGCCATACGTTATATAGATGTACGCTATATAGATGATAGTAGAAATACTACAAAACCCAAGGGCTTAGTATCCTTAGTATTCTCCCAAGACCTTTAAAAGGGAGAAGGATTCTTCCTACCGATTTTAACACGGTATGGTGAATTCTTTAAAAATCTTTCCCCGAGAATGGCTATATCGATCTTCGCCTTTCTTCTTGGAATCCAGATGGATAATTCCTGGCGGTCTTAGTTTTTCTTCCACATCACCGAAGTTCATCCAGCCACATTCAAAGAATCGAAATGTTTATTTTGACATCGCTCCAAGAAAAAAACAATTCTTCAGGCACTTGCGGAAACCTGAAATACGTCTGGGCAGCATGGATAGACGTAGATTGTGAAAAAGAAGGAAGATCACTGAAGCGGTAAAGCAACTAAAAACCTGGATCCTTACACCTTCAATCATTATAGATAGCGGGCATGGAATTCACGCCTATTGGATCTTGAAGGAAGCTACCGACAATTTTAATCTCATCGAAGAAATCAATTCAGGACTTACAAAGGTTCCTAATAGCGATCCCACAGTTTTTGACTCGACAAGAATCATACGAGTACTTGGAACTTTTAATGCTAAAGCTAAACCAGTACCTGTCTAGATCCTTGAAATAAATAATCGGGAATATTCACTTTTGGATCTCGAAGATTGGCGGGAAGAGATTCCACGATACGATTCAAGTACTCGATTGACTCTTAAGAAGAGATTTCCTGATGAGGTAGTGGATAGAGTCATTGAAGAGTACTCATTCCTGAAGCATTACAAAGAGGATGCTGCAACCTTACCCGAACCTGATTGATATTGCACGATAACCAATTTAACCGCATTTGAAGCAACCGAAAAAATTCATGAATTATTCAAGCCATATCATACATAAACGCCTCATTGATACTCTAAAGAGGAAACGCAGTGAAAAATAAGCACGCTATTAAAGATGCACTTGAATCACACTCATGTGACTATGCCAATTTTACGACAATCATACTTTGAAGTATTCGAACAGATGGAATGGGCTATGAAAAATTATAAATTCACATTTACTGAATTTAAATTTACCAATTTGGTATTTATCTTTTGTTGATATATAATATTCAGGGGGCGAAGGAGATGCTCATCGACAGGGAAAAAGAATGTGAATTTTTGAGAAGGAAGGCTTCAAGTAACAGGGCAGAGCTTTTAATTGTATATGGGAGACGACGTGTGGGGAAGACGTTTCTTCTTCAGAATTGCCTTGAGAAGGCTTTGTTTTTCACAGCAGATCTTTCCAGTAGCTTCCAGCTGATGAATCGCTTTTTGGACGAAATAAAGGCTATTCTGAAACTACCAGCTACCTTGAAAATTTCTTCCTGGGACGAGTTTTTTTCTCTACTGAAAAACGTGTTTGAAACACGAAAAGACTTGAAAACAGTTGTTTTTGATGAATTTCAGTACATTCCTATGCGTGATGAAAGTTTCATGAGTGTTCTTCAGAGGTGGTGGGATGAGGTATTTTCTAAAATGGGCATTAAAATGATCCTTTGCGGTTCCTACATCGGTATGATTGAAAAAATCGCTCTCACGCAGAATAGCCCTCTTTACGGCAGAAGAACCGGTCAGTATCAGATTCTCCCTCTTGATTTCTTCAACTCTGCAAAGTTCCTGAATTTCGAGAACGAAGAGGATTATGTAAAGGCCTACAGCGTCACAGGTGGTATTCCGCTGTATCTTCTTGAGTTCTCAGAATACAGAGATTTTCAAACAGCACTGGTGGAAAAGGTACTCACACCGGGAGAATATCTGGTGGAAGAAGGACGATTTCTGACCCTGGAAGAATTCCACGATCCTTCAAGTTACTACTCGATACTTCAAGTGATAGCACAGGGTAAGACTGTTCCTTCGGAAATAGCAAACCTTTCTGGGATTGATTTCAAGAGCATCAACGTCTATCTTTCAAGACTGGTGGAGTTGAGACTCGTTGAAAAAGAACTTCCTTTCTCTTTGACCAGAAAGCCAAAGCGTAAACCAAGATATTACCTGTCCGATGAGTACCTGAGGTTTTATTTTAGGTATATATATCCGAACAAAGAATTGATATATCGCGGCTTGAGAGAAGAGACACTGAGAAGAATAGATTCCACGTTCAATCAACACGTCTCGTTCACTTTCGAAAAGATCGCCCGGCAGTATATGGTCAGAAACGTGGGCGTGGAAAAAGTTGGCAGATGGTGGGACAAAGACATGGAAATCGATCTTGTAGGAGTCAAAGGAAACACACTCTATGTGGGTGAGTGTAAATGGTCGAACAAAAAAGTGGACATTCGTGTTCTGAATAGGCTCAGAAACAAAGTTGCGTACCTTTTGAAAGATCTTCGTGTGGAGGATTTCACCGTCGTTTATTATCTCTTTTCCAAAAGCGGTTTCGAAGGTCTTAAAGAGACTGAAGAGGTGAAGCTGGTCGATCTCAGGGATTTATTTCAATGAAATCTCTCCACTCACTTCTCAACAATCCCATCACGATGATATCATGGTACTTGCCTTCCCTGAACAGTTCTTGCCTCAGGATACCTTCCACCTTGAACCCTTCTTTTTCATAGACCCTTTTTGCACGTTCGTTGAAACTGTACGTGTGGAGTTTGATCTTGTTTATGTTCATCTCGTCGAAGATGAATCCTACGAGGATTCTCATGGCGTCTGTTCCATACCCCTGGTTCCAGCGGGATCTTCCCAAGAATATTCCAACTTCTGCCACAGAGTTTTTCCAATCGATCTTGTTGATACCACAACCCCCTATGTATTCTCCACTGCTCAGTTTTTCAATGGCGAATGAGTAAGAATTTATGCTGAAGGGGTTCAGGTTTTGATACCATTTTTCCTCATCTTCTCTTTGCCAGGGGAATGGGATCCCCCGTACAAGGTATTTCTTTACCTCCGGGTCGTTAATGTACTCCAGTGCTTTTTCTATGTCTTCTCTTCTGTAAGCCCTGAGCCTTACAAGTTTTCCCTCGAGCATACTATCTCTTCTTTCGGCGTTATCGATTGTACCATATAATTAGAAACAGGAAGGTGGTTCCTGTGAAGGAATACTTGGAATATCTCAGGGTAGTGAAGAAAAGAAGCGAAAGAACACTGTACCAGTATCGCTCCATTTTGAAGGAGTTCGCCGAGTACGAACCCGTCACCCTTGATTCCTGGAGGGAATATCTACACAGAATATCAAGCAACGCTCCCACCACCCAGCGTAACAAACTCGTTGTGGTGAAAAACTACCTCAACTGGAAAGCGGACAGAGGTATTCTGAACGTGAAGGATCGTTTCTGGAACGAAGCTGAGCCTCCTCGTTATGTGGTGCTTCCAAAAGCCATAGAACTCGACGAAATCAAACGCATCATCGAAGTGTGTGATCATCGGATGTACAGGGCGATCTTCAAAGTGCTCGCCAATACGGGGATGAGGGTATCGGAACTCGTGAATCTCTCGATACAGGATATCTCATTGAACGACTCCGCCAGGATAAGGATAAGAGGGAAGGGCAATAAGGAAAGGATCATCAACGTTTCCAAGGATCTGGTGGAAGAACTCATGAGATCCGGTTTTTTCGAGAGGAAACCTTCTGTTCGTTCAATACAAAGAGCCGTCAGGCGATACGCCAGAAAGGCCGGGATAAGAAAAAGGGTGACTCCCCATATTTTCAGGCACTCCTTTGCAGTGGCTCTAATGGAGCGTGGAATCCCTCTGAACAAGATACAGGCCCTTCTTGGCCATGCAAATATCTCAACCACTTCCATATACCTGAAGATAGCGAGCGAAGGTGTTGAAGTGCCAAAGATTATTTAATACAAAACAAATATAATCTCTGAAAAT
>NZ_JAGGZH010000103.1 GCF_021162145.1 Thermotoga sp. | reverse complement strand
GAACATCAGACGGAAGTCTTCAGCCTGTTCGACCAGGATGGGAACGAGGTGTTCTTCCACAAACTGGGCGAAGTTGAAGACGAAGGGAATACCTTCTGGGTCTGCGAAGAGGTCTTCCTGAACGACGCAAAGGATATGATAGAGGACCTCGGTGAGGTTTACATCTTCAAAGCAGACGAGACTCCCGAAGGCGTTATGCTGGAAGGAGTAGAATACAATACCGCAAAGAAGGTGTTCGAAAAGTGGCAGCAGAGTATTCCGGACATCGAAGAGATGTTCTTTGAAGGCGAGGAATGAAAAAAGGGCGCCTCGGCGCCCTTTTGTTTTCTCATATCTTCAGGTAAGGGAGCAGTCCCATCTGTCTTGCCCTTTTGATGGCCACCTTCACCATCCTCTGATGTTTGGAGCAGGTTCCGGTGAGTCTCTTCGGGATGATCTTTGCCTTGTCCGTGAGGAACTCACTGAGGAGCTTTGTGTCTTTATAGTCAACATAGTCCAATTTCATCTCACAGAGTCTGCACTTTTTGATCTTCTTTCTTCTCCTTCTGTAAGCCACAGCACACACCTCCTTCAAAATGGTGGTTCGTCTTCACGGAAAGTGTCATCAGTGAAGTCTTCCTCTGGAATCTCCAGCTTTTCTTCCATGTCCTCGGTGGGTGTTTCAGCCGGCTTTCTATCCATGAACCTCACAACGTTCGCAACCACCTCTGGAGAGACTCTCTTTTCTCCGGTCTGTGTTTCCCATCTTCTCATTCTCATTTCGCCTTCAACGAGGATGAGCCTTCCCTTGGTGAGATACGTTCTTGCAAATTCTGCGAGCCTTCCAAAGGTCACCACCCTGAAGAAATCTGTCGTTTGAGCATCGTCGGGAGCGTTCTTTCTAGGAACCCTGTCCACCGCTATCGTGAAAGTGGTAACGGGCGTTCCACTCAGGGTGTATCTCTCTTCTGGATCTCTCACAAGCCTTCCGATGAGGATGATCCTGTTGAAAAAAGACATCAGGATTCGGTTCCTCCTTCACCTTCAGAGGTCTCCGCAGCCGCCTTTTCCCTCTGAGCTTTTCTTTCTTTCTTTTCCAGGTCGAACCTCCTGAAGGTCTGCCATCTGATGATTTCGGGGGTTACTCTGTAGAAGTTTTCGAGTTCCTGAAGATGCTGTCCGTCGCATCTGAAGTAGATCACCGTGTAGTCTCCTTCACTGAACTTCTTGATCTCGTAGGCAAACTTCCTCATGCCCATCCTCTCGATCTTGTCGATCTTTCCCTTGACCCTCTCTTCGATGATGCTCCTGGTCTTCTCGACGAGTTTTTCTCTTTCTTCTTCCGGTACGTTTGGTGCGATGATGAACATGCTCTCGTAGATTCTCTCTTTCACGTAAGCCACAAAAACTCACCTCCCTCGGACATCTGGCCCCACCTCCACGGGGTGGAGCGGGATTTCACTTCCTCGATTATACCATCACCTCTTGAGCCTGCAAAGGGTTGGAAACTCTCCTGTTTCCAGATATTCTTTGAATCCTTCTATACAGATGGGTGTTATGTGAGGGCAGTGTGCGAGAAAGTTCATGAAGTCGACGACTCTGTCTGCGATCTTCTCCTCCAAGTTAAAGAAGATTTCCCAGGCGCCCTTTTCTGCCTCCTTTTCGTCGAGAAAGAGGATCTTCTTTAAAAACTCTTTCAGGTTGTTGAAGCGTTCCACCTCTTTCTGAGCAAGTTCCATGCCCTTTCTTGTCAGTGAGATTGGCCCTCTTCTCACGTAATTTATGAGTTTTTTGGCCGCAAGATCCTCGAGAATCTGCTTGGCAGACGGCATCTTCACCCTGAGAAAGTCCGAGACCCTCTTCAGTCTCGTGCTTCCCTCGTCCAGTGTCATAAGAACCGCAAGAAGGTATCGCTTCTCGGTTGGTGATAACATGTTCCTACCTCCCTTTAAGGTAATTCTAACACAGAGGGTCAGGATGGTAGAATATCGTTGAACACGAACGAAGGGGTGATGAAGTTGAAGTTCTTCGGAATGGTTCTGATACTCCTTGGAGTACTCATACTTCTTTCTGTTTTCAACGTGTTCGATGTTTCCTTTGGAAAGTTTCTCGGGATCGCCTTTGCGGTTCTTTTCGGATACGCAGGGATAAGTGCCCTTGTAAAGAAGGGCTTCCCAAACGGTCTTGTTTCCTGTGCCATAGCCACCGTTATTGTGCTTCACATCCTTGGTGTGCACAGGTTCACCTTTTGGGAGGGATTCATTGTTTTCTTCTCTGTTCTTCTCATAGAGTGGGGGTTCTTCGCCATACTGGCTCACAGAGGCTGAATCTTCATCCCCAGAGCTCTCATGTAGCCCATCGATGTGGCGTACTGGACCGATCTTGTCCAGCCAGAGCAATCTCCAACGACGTGAAGTCCTTCCACCACGTCGTTCAGGAACTTGTTGGTGTAAAACTTCACCTCAACCGCGTAGAGCAGGTTGTCGAAGTAGGCAACTCCCGGTATCACCCTGTCGAGGTTTTCAACGAAGTCCACGAGGGATTCTCTTATCTTCGAGGGAAAGACGAGGTTCGCATCTCCGAGGATGTAGCTCCCGGAGTCCAGAGTGGGATGAACCCTGCCGAGTCTTTTGGTCCTTCTGAACTCTTTGAAATCACCGTACGTTTGAAGGATCACTTTCTCTTTGTCCCCCGCCAGGATGTTTGCAAGCTTTGCGAGGTTCACTCCGTAGCCCGTTGGATCCTTAAACGGCTCTGTGAAGCGCGTGGTGACGAGGATGGCAAAGTTCGTGTTCCCTGTCTTTCGAAGACTGTCGGAGTATCCGTTCACCGTGGTGAAGTCCTCGTATTTCTCCAGTGTCACCCTTCCAGCCGGATTCTGACAGAAAATTCTGCAAATGTAACCAGTCTTCGTTCTGTACCGGATCTTCACCTCGTACATGT
>NZ_JAGGZH010000102.1 GCF_021162145.1 Thermotoga sp. | reverse complement strand
GTTCAACGAAGTACCAAAGCGATACATGATCGGTATTTCCTTTGCGGGTCTTGCGCCCGTTTTCAAAGAGGATTCTTCCGTTTTTCGAAAAGGAGACAGGATTGTTGAGGTCGAGGGTCAGAAAATAGACGGCTGGCAGGATCTGATAATACTCTATCAAAGGTTGACCCTTGGAGAGGAAGCTTTGATGTTGAGCGTTCAAGGAGACAGTATGGAGTGGTGGAGGGGACTTTCGGGTACGGTAAGGGTGACAGTGAAGAGAGCGGAAAGGTTGATCGAAGCACGTCTCGACTCCAATTCTTTGAAGGCGATCCTGGAAACTCCGAACATTTTGGAAACTGAAGTGCCGCGTTACAAACCTGAAAACTTCATGGAGACCGTGAGCCTTTCAGTGAAGACATGTAACTACGTACTCTGGGCGACAGCCTCTTCCCTGAAAAACTTCTTCCGAAACGTTCAAACGGGCCAGATAGTCGGTGTGGTGGGACTGGCGGGAGTGATCAGTCAAGCATCGAAGAGTGGAATGGAGGCCGTTCTCACGGTTGTGGCTATCATAACGATCAGCTTGGGTGTTCTGAATCTCCTTCCGCTCCCTGCACTCGATGGCGGTAGAATCGTCTTTTCACTTGTGGAGATGGCGACCAGAAAGAGATTGGATCCGCGGGTCGAGAACATCATACACTTTCTTGGATTCATACTACTTATGCTTCTCTTCCTTTACATCACGTTTCTCGATATAGGAAGGTTGATGGGAATATGAAAAGGGCCGTTAGAGTTGGAAGGGTAACGATAGGTGGAGGCGCTCCGATAAGCGTGCAGTCGATGACCACAACGAAGACATCCAATGTGGAATGCACAGTATCTCAGATAAAACAACTTGAGGAAGCAGGATGCGAGATCGTGCGTGTAGCTGTTCAAGATGAAGAGGACGCAAGGGCAATTGGAAAGATAAAAGAGCGGGTGTCTATTCCCGTAGTGGCGGACATACAGTTTGACTACAGGCTCGCGATCCTTTCCGTGGAGAACGGTGCGGATAAAATAAGAATAAATCCGGGGAACATGAACAAGGAACGTTTGAAGGATGTGGTCAGGGTAGCAAAAGAGCATGGTGTACCCATCCGTGTTGGAGCAAACGTTGGGTCTTTGAAACAGAGAACATCGGAGAGATGGAGGGATCTGGCAGAATCTGCCCTTGAAGAGGTGAGGATTCTCGAAAGGGAAGGATTCTACGATATTGTTGTGTCTGTGAAGAGTTCGAACGTTTTAGAGACAATAAGGGCAAACGAGTACATCGCCGAGAGAGTGGATTACCCTATACACCTCGGCGTGACGGAAGCAGGCGTTGCGGAAACTGCCGTTGTAAAATCATCCATTGCCATTGGATATCTGCTGCTGAAGAGAATCGGTGACACGATAAGGGTATCAATGGCCGGGGATCCTGTTCGAGAAGTGATCGTTGGAAAGAAGATCCTGATATCCCTTGGTTTAAGAGAAGGCCTGGAGGTAATAGCATGTCCCACCTGCGGAAGAGCTGAGATAGACGTTGAGGAACTGGCTCGGAAGGTTGAAAACACTCTCTTTCACATCAACAGGAGTTTGAAAGTGGCGGTCTTGGGGTGTATCGTGAACGGCATCGGAGAGGGAAAAGATGCTGATCTGGGTGTGGCAGGTCTAAAGGACGGAGTGGTTATATTCGTGAAAGGAGAAATAAAGGAGAGAGTTCCAAAGAGAAAAGTCATCGATCGCCTGAAGTTCTACATAGACCAACTCCTGAAGGAGGTGGAGTGAATGAACATCAAAAAGTGGATCACACACGACTTTCCTGTCGTTGAAGAGATGGCAAGCGTTGGCGAGTGTCTTCACAGGATGAGGCAGTACCAGACGAGCGAGTGCGTAGTCAAAGACAGTGAAGGGCATCTCAAGGGTGTTGTGAACAAGGAGGAACTGATAGATCTGGAGATGGATTCTCCTATTTCCGTTAAGATCTCTCTTCCGGAGTTCTTCATCCATGAAAATGACAGTATCACTCATGCTCTTCTTTTGTTTTTAGAACATCAGGAGCCTTATCTTCCTGTAGTCGACGAAGATCTCAAAGTTGTGGGGGCAGTGAGTCTTCATGATTTCCTTGAAGCGTTGATGGAAACGCTCGCCATGGACGTGCCCGGAATCCGCTTTTCTGTGATTCTAGAGGACAAACCTGGTGAGCTGAAAAAGGTTGTGGATGCGCTCTTCAATAGTAAGATAAACATCCTATCGATCCTTACTGCCAGGGAAGTCGATGGTAGAAGAGAGGTCTTTGTGAAGGTCGACACGGAAGATGAAAAACTACTCCGTGAACTTCTAAAAGTGGTGGGAGTAGAAATAGAAAGTATGGAGAGGGAAGAGGGATTCTAAAGATGGAGATGCTCCTTGGAATCGTACAGGGACTGACTGAATTCCTGCCTGTTTCGAGTTCAGGACATCTGGTTCTCTTTTCTCACCTTCTTAAGCTGGATCTCAACGCTTATCAAACAGCAATTTTACACCTTGGAACACTGGCTGCCGTCGTTGTTTTCGCTCTGGATGGTATAAGAAGAAGTTTGAAGAGCTGGAGAATAGTACTTAACCTGGTGATCTCCACAATACCAGCCGGTGTCTCTGGCATACTTCTCGAAAATCGTGTCGATGAAACCTTCTCCTCGCCTGGTATTCTTCCGTTTTTCTTTTTGTTCACGGCAGTGATACTTCTGTTCACCAGATCGGTTTCCGGTGAAAAGAGAATGGAGGAGATGACCATCCTGGACGCCACGCTGGTGGGTCTGGCACAGGTGCTGGCTCTGTTTCCTGGTATTTCAAGAAGTGGTACCACCATAGCAACGCTCCTTTTTTTGAAGTACAGAAAAGAAGACGCTCTCCAGTACTCTTTTCTGATGTCTATACCGGTTGTCCTGGGAGCAGGAATCCTGGGAATGGAAAAGGGAACAGCTTCACTGACGGCGCCTCTTTTTGCTTTTTTCTCTGGACTTTCAGCACTCTACGTACTTTCAAAGGCTGTCAAGTCCGGTAAGATGTGGCAGTTTGCCTACTACTGTCTCTTCGTAGCGATTGTGAGCTATCTTGTGGGGTGATACGAGTGAAGATAGAGATTCTCCTTACTGGTGGTAGCGTTTTTGTGCCAGAGAGGGTGAACGCTCACTTCTCCACTGTCGTCTACTTGGAACACGGCCATAGAAGGATACTGATAGACCCAGGGAATCTTCCTTCGATAGACGAGCTGGAGAAGAAATTTCTAGAAATCGGTGTGTCACCCGAGGATATCACCGACGTTTTTTTCACTCATGTACATCTGGATCACATCTTCAACTCTATTTTTTTCGAAAGTGCAACTTTCTACGTGCATGAAAGCTACGCAACGAAAGATTACCGATCTTTTGGTCCCATCCTTGGAAAACTCTATTCACGAGTGATATCCTCTTGGAAGAGAGTTGTTTTGTTGAAAGGAGACGAGACTTTTATGGATGGAAAGATGAAAGTTTACCATACCCCCTGGCATGCCAGGGAGCACCTCTCGTTCCTGCTCGACACAGAAAACGAAGGAAAGGTTCTTGTGACGGGGGATGTGGTACCTAACAGGCTTAGCTACTATGATATAATCAAAGGGTACAAAGAAGGTCACGTGAAGGAGTTTCTCCACACCGTAGGAGACGTTGACCTTTTAGTGTTTCCACACGACGCTCCACTGAAACCGGAGGTGAAAAAATGAGAGTGATCTTTGTTTCATACGAGGTCTTTCCATTTGCGAAGGTGGGAGGTCTAGCAGATGTCGCCGGGACTCTCCCAAAGTATCTGGAAAAACAGGGAATAGAGGTTTTCATAGTGATGCCGAAACACAAGATGGTTGAAAAGAACGCAGAAAAGTTCGGCTACGATCTTGGAAAGGTGGCCAGTGATGTTCCTGTATCTTATGTGAAAACGGACGAAAGATTCGACATATACGAGTCTACACTTCCAGGAAGTAGCGTGAAAGCGTATTTTGTGGCGAACGAGTACTACTTTTCGGCCGACGATGTTTACGGTGGTCCCGACCTCGGAGAGCAGTCGATATTTTTCTCTGCAGCCACACTGAACTTGGTAAAACACCTCGATCTCAAGCCCGATGTGGTTCATGTGAACGATTGGCAGACGGCGCTCATTCCCGTTTATCTGAAAACTCTCTACAGGGACGACCCGTATTTCTCCAGGACCGCAACCGTCTTTACCATACACAACCTTGGTTATCAAGGTGTGTTCGATCCGAAGTACC
>NZ_JAGGZH010000101.1 GCF_021162145.1 Thermotoga sp. | reverse complement strand
TCCCCGTTGCAGCGCTTTATAAATCTACTTTGATAACATCTGTTACTCACTGAAGGCGTTTCAAAAACAATACAGGGAGGCATAGAAGATAAAACAAGTGGGAATTCTTCAAAAACTCACATCAAACTCACTTGTTTTTATTGCTTCAAAATCATACCCCATCTTCCCAGGTTCTCAAACAGGGAAAGCTCTGATGCTGGAATAATCTCCATGCCTTTCATCAATGAGGTCCCCTCTCACAGATGTTCATAAAGTTCATTCATGATCACCTGCAGGGAAGATATGGCTGTGGTGTTTGCTCTTGTGAGGTCTCTTGTCTGTAACATGTATGTGGCATATTTTTTTCCATCTTTATATCACCTCTTTTTTGTGTTCTCTCGTGCCGTCATCCCTCACTCTTCCCATTTTTTGAAACACCGTCCTTACTCACTTGACATCTATGTTCTCTCTGTTGTAAAATACTAGTAAAAGAACGGGGAGAGAGCCAAGAGAGGCAGCCCTGATGGGGTTGCCTCGTTATTTTTTGCAGGGAATTTCAAGCTGTACTCATCTGATCGTGGCTCAATCACATCGAAAGGGGGGGTTGTTATGAAGAAGTTTCTGGTGTTTGCCCTGATACTCGTTTCTGTACTTGCGCTCGCCAAAGTCAAAATCCAGTTCTGGCACGCCATGGGTGGCTGGAGGATTGAACTCCTTCAAAGCATGGCAGAGGACTTCATGAAAACGCACCCAGATATCGAAGTAGAGGTTCAGTACACAGGAAGCTACAGAGACACATTGAACAAATTGATTGCAGCAGTGAAAGGTGGAACTCCACCCCACATCGTTCAGGTGTATGAGATCGGAACACAGTTCATGATCGACGGAGACATCGCCGTTCCGATCGAAGATCTCATAAAAGAGGATCCAACGTTCGACATTGGAAAATTCCTCCCACAAGTTCTCGATTACTATCGGGTGGGTGGAAAGCTTTATTCCATGCCGTTCAATTCCTCGAACCCGATACTCTACTACAACAAAACGCTTTTCAAAGAAGCAGGTTTGGATCCAGACAAACCTCCGAGGACGTTCAAGGAACTCATCGAATACTGCAGAAAACTCACGGTGAAAGATGAAAAGGGTAATATCGTCCGTGCGGGCATAACCTGGCCTCTTCACAGCTGGTTCTTCGAACAGTTCGTTGCCCTCCAGAACGCTCCTCTTGTGGACAACGAAAACGGTAGAACTGGCAGAGCCACGAAGGCTGTCTTCAACCACGAAGCCGGCCTCAGGTTTTTGAAGCTCTGGAACACCCTCACAAAAGAAGGATTGATGATAAACACGACCAAGGAGGACTGGACAGGAGCCAGACAGTTGTTCATATCACAAAAAGTAGCCATGTTGATCAGCTCCACATCCGATGTCAAGCTCATGATGGACGCTGCGAAAGAGAACGGCTTCGAACTTGGAACAGCGTTCCTTCCAAAACCAGAAGGTGTGGAACTCGGTGGAACACCCATCGGTGGAGGAAGCCTGTGGATAATAAAAGGACATCCCAAGGAAGAGATAAAGGCCGCCTGGGAGTTTGTCAAATGGATGGCTGAACCAGAGCAGCAGATACGCTGGCACCTCGGAACGGGATACTTCCCAGTGAGAAAAGACGCGGTGGAGACATTGCTCTATCAGGGATATTACTCGAAGTATCCGCATCATCTGACCGCACTGCTTCAACTTCTGCTCTCCGTGCAAACTCCAAACACGCGCGGAGCGGTCATAGGTCCGTTCCCGGAAGTCAGAGACATCATAGAAACGGCGGTAGAAAGAATGATAAACGGAGAAATGACACCAGAAGAAGCTCTCTCCTGGGCTGAAAAGGAAGCCACGAAAGCTATAAAGGAATACAACGAACTCTACGAGTGAGGGGCGAGTCCCCTCACTCTTACATTCATTGGAGGGATGTAGCGTTGAAGAAAGTACTTCCATACCTCTTACTCATCCCTACTTTCATCGTGATATCTCTATTTATATACTGGCCAGCGATCTACTCGTTGAGGCTGAGCTTTTACAGGATAAGCCCTCTCGGTAACCGAATGGTCTTCGTCGGACTGAAAAATTTCAAAAGGCTCTTCGAGAATCCTGAATATTTGTACTCCATCAGGATAACTCTCGTGTATGTTTTGGCCTCGCTGATTTTAACCATCTTTCTGGCCTTTTTCATAGCACTTTTGCTCAACATGAATCTACCGGGAAGCAGAATCTACAGGGCGTTGATCTTCACTCCTTATGCCATTTCTCCTGCGATCGCGGGTGTACTTTGGTCTTTTTTGTTGAACCCTGTTGTGGGACACGTGAACTACATTCTTTCCAAACTGTTTGGACTGCAGGTAGAATGGCTCACCACGAAACCTTATGCCCTGATAGCGGTCATAATAGCAACTGTATGGAAAACTCTTCCGTTCGACATCATCTTTTATCTTGCGGGACTTCAGGACATTCCCCAGGAACTGATAGAAGCTTCTATGGTCGAAGGTGCAAGCGCATGGACACGCACATGGCGAATCGTCTTTCCACTCCTGTCTCCTATTACTTTCTATCTGATCATAATGAACCTTGTGAGCTTTATGTTCTCTTCTTTTGCAATCATAGATGTCACAACCAAGGGAGGTCCCGGAAACTTCACAACGACCATGATCTACAGACTCTATCTAGATGCTTTTGCCTTCCAAAAAACAGGTCCCGCGGCAGCTCAGAGTGTCGTTCTCTTTGTAATTATGGCTGTTGTTACAGTGTTTTATTTCAAATTTGGGGAAAGAAGGGTCCACTATCAATAACGTAATAACGGGGGAGAGAAAGATGAAAAAGAAAAGGTCAATCGTTGTACTTTACGAGATAATCCTGATAGCGATCACTGTGATTATGGCGTTGCCTTTATTCCTAGCCATAACGATCAGTTTTCAAAGACCCGAAGCGGTTTTTTCCTATCCTCCCAAGTTCTTTCCCACCAGTTTCCACTGGAAAAATTATGTAGAGGCTTTTCAATATGTGCCACTAGCAAGACTGTTTCTGAACAGTCTCATAGTAGCTTCAATGATTACGTTGGGTAAACTGATTACGGGTACACTGGCAGGATTCGCGTTCTCCCATTTCAATTTCAAAGGGAAAAGGATCATGTTTGCTCTCCTTTTCGCCACGCTGTTTCTTCCAGCCGAAACAGTTATGATATTACCTCTGTTTCTGATAATGAAATCTTTTGGATGGGTGAACACATACTGGGCTCTCACTGTTCCTTTCATGGCCAGTGCCACAAACACGTTTCTTATGAGACAGCACTTTTTGACCATCCCAAGAGAGCTTCAAGATGCTGCCCTGATAGACGGTGCAAGTTATATTCAATATTTCTGGAAAATTCTGATACCTCTTTCAAAGCACATGCTAGCGGGTGCTTCCATAATAAACTTCGTTTATGCCTGGAATATGTATCTCTGGCCTCTGATAGTAACGATGCAGGATGAGATGAAGACAGTGCAAATCGGAGTAAAGATGTTGATGCAAGCAGAATCCGCCAACAACTGGGGAGTGATAATGGCGGGAACCGTAGTGGCTTTGATACCAACTGTTACTATGTTCCTCGCCCTTCAAAACCTTTTTGTGAAGAGCCTCGTGAGAAGTGGTATGAAGGGATAAATCACCTACTGCTTCCCTGGAGTGCCTGGGAGATCCAGTTTCCCTGAGACTGGAGTTGAGATATCACTTCTTCCATAGCGGAGAACTTTCTCCAGAGTTCCTGCTCTCTTTTTGAAAGTCTTTCAATCCAGCTTGCTATTTGTGTTGCGAGGAAACGCTGTTCCCTTTCTATTCTCCCGCTGATTCCTGCTACCTGATCTATTTCGCCGTTGAACTTCACAAGATTCCAGAGACAATCGTCGAGTTTCGTGGCAAAACCGTTTTCACTGCCAAAAAATTCCCATACCTTGTTTGGATCATCCTCTATGATCTGCCTCAATTTCTCTTCGTCCAGTTCGAGGTGCCCTTTCATCATGTTCTCGTAACCCGTTCCTATGTCTCCCGTGGTGATGCCGAGTTCCCAGAGGTAGTTTATATCTCCTTCAACTTTGTAAGTGATGAAACCCCGCAATCGATCGAAAATTCCTTCGAGAAAATCGTCTCCTTTCAGGACTCCTCTCATCTTCTCTTCCTCGGACATCTCCTCTTCGGATTTGTCGGTTACCGGTTCTTCTGTGAGTTTTTCGTTCAGATAATCCATTATTTCATTCCACTTGTCCACGAATTCTTTGATCTTTTCAACTATGGCATCCGTATCGACCCTGACGTCAATCGTGATAGTCTCCGACGTTTCGCCTGAAACGTGGAAGGTCACACCATTGTACTCCACATCGTTGGTGTCTGAGTAAACATCCGTCCAGTTCGTGCCGTCCATGCTTATCTGAAGGTGCGCTTTCTGGCCAACGTAGAGGCTGTGGCTTTCTACTCCGAGGAGGGAAAAGAGCCCCGTTCCATCGGTGTCTTCCAGGGTGATGGAGCTTGGGCCAGAGTTGTTCGACACGATCACGACCCTGTTCGTGTGATAATCATAACTGGCCATAACACCCGCTTCGCTGTCGTTTATCTTCTCGATCAGTGAAGACAGCGTGTCGTTTTGATCAACGTCTATCTCCACACCGTTTATTTTCACCTTTCCACTGACGATGGTTTTGGACGTGTACGTGGCAATTTGCGCTAGTGTCTTCGAAGTGGAAAGACTGCTTACGGAGGCACTGCTGGTCAAAGAGTAGTTGGTTCCGTCGAAGTTCAAGCTGGCTTCATCCAGATGAAACACCTTCGTGAAGTTTCCGGAGATATCAACCAGAGCAAAGTTCTTGTCCGATGTGATACTCATCTTTCCCGTGTCCGTATCGTAACTCACCGTCCCCGTGATTCCAAGGCTTGAGAGAGTGCTGTTCAGCTTGCTTACAATATCATCTATGGTATCGCTGGATAGAATCTGGACGTCCTGGTAACTTCCGGACTCGTTGTTGTACAGTCTCACTGTTCCCTCCTGGGGTGAGTACATGTAGTCGAGCTCACCAAAGGTTTTGGTGGAATCGGGTGGTGGCACTACCTCATTTGTGCCTACCAGGGTGGTGTACGTTGCGGTCTGAACGATCCTCACGTGGTACACACCTGTGATGGCTACAGAGGAAGCTTCAGCTGAAAGAAAAGTTTCGTTCGATGAAAAGGCCGTCTTCTGAACGATAGTACTCTGCAGTTTGAAGCTGTAAACCAGATCTCTGAATTCCCTCAGCTTCGTTTTTACCTCTTCGTAAGCCTTTTGCATAAGTTCGTACTTTTCGTATTTTTCTGTCAAATCCTGAAGCGGCTGACTCTCTGCTTCGAGAATGGCATCTATGATCGACTGCGTGTCCAAACCGCTGACGGCCCCTCCCACCTGGAATCCACCGAGCTGGGAGTAGTACCTCATGTTGATGGTGCTAGCTATCTTACTCAGGTCCATCGTATCACACCCTCTCGTCCAACAGGATACCGAGCAACTCGTTTATGCTCTTTGCTAGTTTCACCATCACCTCTGGAGGGATCTGTCTGATGAGCTCACCCGTTTCAGAGTCCTTTATCTTCACAATCACCATGTTGAGTTCGTCGTCGTACTTGAACTCCGCCTCTCCTCTGAATATTTTTCTCAGTTTTTCCAGCTTTTTTGAGAACTCTTCTATAGCCCTTTGCACATCTTTCTCCTGCTGTTTTTGTGTTTCGGTGACGAAAGTGTTTTTGCCTTCCACATGCAGTTCCCTTCTTGTTATTTCTTTGTGGAACACCTCGTTTCCTTTCCCATCCGTGGGATCTATTCTCATCGTGGATCCCTCCGAAACCCTTCCTCTCATTTTTTAATATCGTCCATCGATTACGAGTCTTTAGTCACCTATTATCACAACGCGAGTTATTGAGTTTTGTTTATCGGTCTTTATCTTTAAAATGACTTTCCTGTAGATTACTGTTCCATCCGGTGTTGGAAGTACGATTTCCTCTTCCTGAAGATCCTCAATATAGGGAAATGGGGGATTACTGTTACTCCATCGATCGTTCCAAAAACCTTTGTTCATGTTGTCAACCACGCTGTATTCACTCTTGAGAATTTCGTGTCCCGCCCTGAATTTGGAAAGATAATCGTACGCGAAGTTCACCAGGAGAAACGCTTTTATGGATCTCTCAGTGTTCACCGTGTTTTTCATCGCCGTCAAAATCATGGACATGAAAATCATCGCGACCAGAAGGATCAAAATCAAGCTTATCAAGGTTTCTATCATGAGACTTCCTCTTTTCACGTTAATACACCTCTCTCACGCTGAGAATCGCCGACTCCTTCTCTGGAGCAGGAGCACCAAGTGTGGCGAGGCCTTTCAATATTCTCCAGTCGTATATGTAGTTCTTTCGATAGCCTGTTACAATAACAGGTCTTCCAC
>NZ_JAGGZH010000100.1 GCF_021162145.1 Thermotoga sp. | reverse complement strand
GTTCCCAGGTTGGCATTGAAGGATTCCACCCTCAGATTCTCCGATCTTGTCTCACCATTCATAATATTCTTCACTGGAATCCTGATAACGGTCTCCCTGGCGTGCGTCTCTACTTTTTTGGATAGAGAGAAGAACCTCCATGAGATGTTCCTCGTGTACAACCTTCCGTGGTGGGAGTACGCTCTGGGGAAGATCGTTGCCTACACCGTCCTTGGTGTGTCTGTCTCGATGATGGCATACGTACTCATAAGGATTCTCACCGAAAGTAACATGAGTTTTGCTCTTGCTTTCTCTCTGATAGTTCTCAACTCTATCTTTCACACTTCCGTTGGTTTTCTGGTCTCTGCGGTGTCCACTGACAAAAGTCTTGCGAACATCCTGGGAGTTTCTGTAATAGGAATCTCTCTTTTCTCGAGCGGTTTTGCCATCCCCATTAGTAACCTTCCGGAACACCTGAAGCGAATCGCCATGGCCACCCCCGTATTCAGAATCATGTACGCCCTCAGGATTTACCAGGTGGAACACGTCGTGGACGTACGCTCGATACTCTACGTTGGGATCTGGGCGATTGTTTTTCTTGTCCTCTCCATTTTCTCCGGGAAGCTGATCATAAGGAGGGGATGACCTTGAGAATAGTTGTTGTCTCGGACACTCACGGAGCCTTCTCTCCCATGAAGAAGATCCTGAAAATTGTCGACGCTTTCGATGAGATATGGCATCTGGGAGACGTTCTCTACCATGGTCCAAGGAATCCTCTGCCAGACGATTACAATCCAAAGGAACTTGCTTCCCTTTTGAAAAGATATCGTGTCATGTACATTCGTGGAAACTGCGATGCGGATGTGGACGTGCGGTTTCTAAAGATACCGGAAATGCCGCGGATGGGGATAGAGTACCTTGGAGATGTGAAAATACTTCTTGTTCACGGTGATCAATTCGAGTACGAGGAAGGAGATCCCGTTTTACTCGCTCAAGCGCACGATTGTAAAGCGATCCTGTTTGGACACACCCACGTTCCTCTGATTGAGGAAAGGAAAGGAATACTCCTGATGAATCCCGGATCACCAGCACTGCCCAAATCAGAGGATGGCCCAACATTTGGTATCATCGATACAGAGAAGAAGATATTCTACTTGTACTCCCTGGGAGGAGATCTTTTGGAAGAGGTGAGTCTCGTTGACAGAAAGTGAGAAAAGAGTCGTGGAAAAGTTACAGGAAAGACTGGGGGTTCATTTCGACAATGAGAAACTTCTTTTTCACGCACTCTGTCACAGTTCCTATGCGAACGAACAAAGGCAAGCCGGAAGAGAAGATGTGGAATCGAACGAAAAACTAGAATTTCTCGGTGACGCCGTTTTGGAGCTTTTCGTCTGTGAGATTCTGTACCGGGAGTATCCCGAAGCAGAAGTAGGTGATTTGGCCCGTGTGAAATCAGCCGTCGCGAGTGAGGAGGTCCTCGCGAGGGTCTCCAGAAAACTGAAGCTGGGAAAGTATCTGTTTCTGGGGAAAGGGGAAGAGAAAACAGGAGGAAGAGAGCGAGATTCCATCCTTGCAGACGCCTTCGAAGCCTTACTCGCAGCACTCTACCTAGACCAGGGTTACCAGAGGATAAAGGAGCTTTTCGAAGATGAGTTCGAGTTTTACATAGAGAAGATCATGAGAGGAGAAATGCTGTTTGACTACAAGACCGCGCTTCAGGAAATCGTTCAGAAGGAGTACAAGATACCACCGGAATACGTACTGGTGGGAACAGAAAGGAGCGGGAATGAAAAACTATTCGTCGTCGAGGTTCGCATAAACAATGAGATACTCGCAGTCGGCAAAGGAAAAACAAAGAAGGAAGCTGAGAAGGATGGGGCGAGAAAAGCCTACGAAAGACTGGTGATGAAAAAGATATGAAGATCATCCCTGTGTTTCTTCCATACGTGGGTTGCAAGAGAAGATGTGTTTTCTGTGACCAGGTAAAGGCGACGGGACAAAAGAAGGTCCCGTCTCTTGATGATATCGCCCAGCTCATAGAGGAATACTCCAGAACGTCCGGGGAGTACGAAGTGGGGTTTTATGGAGGAACGTTCACCGGTCTTTCCGAGCAGAAGATGGAAGAATACTTGAATTTCGTCAGAAGATTCCCCGTGGTGAAATCGATCAGGGTATCTACCCGTCCAGACGAAGTGACGAGAGAAAAACTCGAAATTCTGAAGAAATACGACGTCGAAACGATCGAAGTGGGAGTTCAGTCCTTCTCAGACGAGGTGTTGGAAGCTTCGAAGAGAGATTACACCTCGGAAGAAGTGGAAAAGGCCTGCAAACTCATAAAAAGGATGGAGTTTAGGCTGAGTGTGCACCTGATGGTGGGACTACCAAGGAGTGATAGAAAAGACGAGATACTCTCTGCTATGAGAACAGTGGAATGTGGTGCTGACCTGGTGAGGATACACCCCACTCTAGTTTTCGAGGGAACGGAACTCCACAGGATGATGAAAAGTTCCCGTTACAGGCCGCTCAGTTTGAAAGAAGCGATAGATATCTGTTCAGATCTCGTATGTATTCTGGAAGGCTGGGGCATTCGGGTGATCAGGATAGGATACCACGTTCCTGTGGAGCTCAGAAAGTACGTGGTGGCGGGCCCTCTGGATCCTGCCTTCGGAGACAAAGTGAGAAAAGCGGTCATGAAGAAGGTGATGGAGAGATTGAAACCAGTCAGAGTGGTTGCTCCAAAAAACTACCTTGTATGGTTTGAGTCAGAGAAAGTGGAAGCAGGGAAAGAATTCCGATTCGACGAACTGACATACGCCGATGCCCTTTTCCTTGTGGGGAAAGAGGTGGTCGAAAGATGCTTGAGCGACTCTCTCTGATGGTGGTCCTGGCCGGTCTCCTGGGAGTTCTGGTGAACAGAGATCTCATTAAGAAAATCATCTCGCTCGACATCATGGGAACCGGGGTTGTCAGTTTCTTTGTTATTGTATCGAGAAGACAGGGCAAAGACGTTCCAATCCCGTTTCATCAGGGTGCAGCTGATCCTGTTCCCCAGGCCCTGATTATCACCTCGATAGTGATCGGCTTTGCAACTGTTGCCCTTCTCGTCACGATAGCGAGCGTGATCTCTGCGAAGTACTCCTCTGTCTCTTCCGACAAACTCGATAAGGATCGAGGAGGAGAAAAAGAGTGATCTTCCTTTCTTACAACTTCTTTCTCGTAGCGCTTGGTATTGCCTGTCTTTCTTTAAAAAGGAGAGTTCCGACGTGGATAGTGTGGATCAATTTTCTCTTCACAGTCGCTGTCGTGTTCAGCGGCTACAGGTTCGATCTTATGTTGACAGGGGAGTTCGGTGTACATCTTCTGTTGGATCATACATCATATTACTTTCTCTTCCTCACTGCCCTGGTTTTTCTCGCCGTTTTTACAAAGAAAATGAGTGCGAATCTTTCGAATCTTCTTCTGGTCCTTCTCGGAACTCTCAATCTCACGTTTGTGAGTGCTGATCTGTTCAACCTCTACGTGACGATCGAAGCGGTGTCCCTTCTCACTTTCCTGCTGGTTGTGGAGGGGGGGAAAAAGGTCCAGTACTGGTC
>NZ_JAGGZH010000099.1 GCF_021162145.1 Thermotoga sp. | reverse complement strand
GGGGAAGGGTCTTTTGACACTTCTCGCTCCCTTCTGATAGTCGTTGAGTCGCCAACCAAGGCGGATACGATCTCGAAGTTCCTGGGGAAGGCTTCTTCTCGTAGGGAGAGAAACATCCTGGTCCACGAGGCTGTGACGGGCGAAGGAATCATTCTGTTCACGGCAACGAGAGGACACGTTTACGATCTTATCACGAAGGGAGGGATTCACGGGGTTGAAGAGAAAGACGGGATCTTCGTCCCCGTTTACAATTCTCTGAAGAGATGCAGGGATTGTGGGTACCAGTTCACGGAGGACCGTGGAGAATGTCCCGTTTGCTCTTCGAGAAACCTCGACGATAAAACTGAAACCCTCAAGGCATTGAGGGAGATATCGCTTGAGGTTGATGAGATTCTGGTGGCGACGGACCCTGACGTTGAGGGAGAGAAAATATCCTGGGATGTAACACAATATCTGATACCCGCCAACGGTTCTCTGAAGCGAATAGAAATGCATGAAATCACAAAATACGGTTTCAAAAGAGCGCGGGAAAGCGTCCGCTTTGTCGACTTCAATCTGGTGAAGGCGCAAGTGGTAAGAAGGATCCAGGACAGATGGATCGGATTCGAGTTGAGTGGAAAGCTTCAGAAGAGGTTTGGCAGGCCAAACCTCTCAGCAGGTAGAGTTCAATCCACAGTTTTAGGATGGATAGTGGAACGGGAGGAGGAGTACAAAAAGAGCGAAAAGGACTTCACACTCATTACATTGGAAAACGGTGTACAACTCGAGATCGAAGGAAAAGTATCCACCAACTCGGTCAGGGTCTCGAAAGTAGAGGAGAGCGAAGAAGACATCAACCCGCCTCCACCCCATACGACCTCCTCGGCACTCTCGGAGATATCGCAGAAACTCAGGCTCAGTGTTCAGGAAACGATGGACATTCTCCAAGATCTCTTCGAGAAGGGTTTCATTACCTACCACAGAACCGACTCGACCAGAATTTCCTTGGAAGGTCAGAATGTCGCTCGCAGCTACTTGAGGAAGATCGGTAAAGAAAAGCTCTTTACAGGGAGAAGCTGGTCAACTGAGGGGGCGCACGAGGCTATCAGACCCGTGAAACCCATAGACGATAAGGAAATCGAAGAAATGATGGAAGAAGGCTTGATCACGGATCTGACAAGAAAACACCTGAGAGTTTACGCCCTCATATTCAATCGTTTCCTGACCAGCCAGTCTTCACCTGTGAAGGTGAAAAAGCAGTTGGTCTCCTTCGACGTAGGAGGAAGGGAAGTGAAGAAGGAGTACGTGGTGGAAATTCTGAAGGACGGTTGGAATCTCTTCATGCCGTTAACAGTTTCTCCAAGATTCGAACACACAAACTACAGAATTCTTGAAAGAAAGATTTACAAAAAACATGCGGTACCCCTCTTCACTCAGGCTTCTATAGTGGAAGAGATGAAAAAAAGGGGAATTGGAAGACCTTCAACTTATGCAAAAATAGTAGAGGTACTTTTCAAAAGAGGTTACGTGTACGAAGATAGATACAAGAGGGTCAGGCCAACGAAACTGGGGGCGATGGTCTACTCGTTCCTCAAGGAAAGGTACGAAAGATTCGTAACAGAGGAGACGACTCGCAGGCTGGAAGAGATCATGGACAGAGTGGAAAGGGGAAAAGAAGATTATCAATCCACGCTCAAGCTTTTGTACGAGGAAATAAAATCTCTCATGGAGGAGGGGTAACGCATGTGGCTGCTTTTTCTCGTTCCCTTGATTGCGCTGGGATTTGCTGCGGCAAACTTCTCAGCGGTTGTTAAAAAGCCTGAAGGCACAGATCGAATGAAGGAGATATCCTTCTACATTCGAAGTGGTGCAGATTCCTTCCTTTCCCATGAGACCAAGGCCATTTTCAAGGTCGCCATCGTCATAGCGATACTGCTCATGATCTTCACAACCTGGCAGACGGGTGTTGCATTCCTCCTGGGAGCGGTCATGAGCGCATCGGCGGGTATCGTTGGAATGAAGATGGCGACCAGAGCCAACGTGAGAGTGACGGAGGCTGCCAGGACGACTAGGAAGATAGGTCCTGCCCTGAAAGTAGCTTACCAGGGTGGAAGTGTCATGGGACTCTCGGTCGGTGGATTCGCCCTTCTTGGGCTGGTTCTGGTTTACCTGATCTTCGGAAAATGGTTGGGACAGTTGGATAATCTGAACATATACACCAACTGGCTTGGAGTAAACTTTGTTCCTTTCGCCATGACGGTTTCTGGTTACGCTTTGGGATGTTCTATCATAGCCATGTTTGACAGGGTTGGAGGAGGAGTTTACACCAAGGCAGCGGACATGGCTGCCGATCTTGTTGGAAAGACGGAACTGAATCTTCCTGAGGACGATCCAAGAAATCCCGCTACGATAGCGGACAACGTGGGAGATAACGTGGGAGACGTTGCGGGATTGGGAGCGGATCTTCTGGAAAGTTTTGTCGGTGCCATAGTGTCCTCGATAATCCTGGCTTCCTACATGTTCCCCATCTACGTTCAGAAGGTTGGTGAAAGCCTTGTTCATCAGATACCGAAAGAAACTATCCAGTCTCTCATCACCTATCCGATTCTCTTTGCACTGGTTGGTCTTGGATGCTCCATGCTAGGAATCCTTTACGTGATCGTGAAAAGGCCCTCTGATAATCCTCAGAGGGAGCTCAACATCAGTCTCTGGACTTCCGCTATTCTTACAGTCGTTCTGACAGCTTTTCTGACCTACTTTTACTTGAAAGACGCTCAGGGCCTGGATGTCGTTGGTTTCAGATTTGGACCCATTTCCCCCTGGTTCTCAGCGATCATAGGGATCTTTGCAGGAATCCTGGTGGGTTTCTGGGCTGAGTACTACACGAGCTACCATTACAGACCAACCCAATTCCTCAGCAGATCCTCTATCGAAGGCACAGGAATGGTCATTTCGAACGGTCTTTCTCTTGGGATGAAGAGTGTGCTCCCTCCAACTTTAACGCTCGTTCTTGGAATCCTCTTTGCGGATTACTTTGCAGGACTCTATGGAGTTGCGATCTCTGCTCTTGGAATGCTCTCCTTTGTTGCAACATCCGTTTCTGTAGACAGCTATGGACCAATAGCGGACAATGCGGGGGGAATCAGCGAAATGTGCGAGCTGGATCCAGAGGTGAGAAAGATAACGGATCACCTCGATGCCGTGGGCAACACGACGGCGGCTATAGGAAAGGGATTTGCCATCGGCTCGGCCATCCTCGCTGCTCTTTCCCTCTTTGCTTCTTACATGTTCTCGCAGATCAGTCCCTCCGACGTTGGAAAACCGCCTTCTCTCATTCTTCTTCTGAACATGGTTGATGCCCGAGTGATAGCGGGTGCACTGCTCGGAGCGGCGATCACCTATTACTTCAGTGGTTACCTCATCTCTGCGGTTACAAAGGCAGCAATGAAGATGGTGGATGAGATCAGAAGACAGGCGAGGGAAATCCCAGGTCTTCTTGAAGGAAAGGCAAAACCAGACTACAACAGGTGTATCGAAATCACCAGTGACAACGCGCTGAAGCAGATGGGATATCCTGCCCTCATAGCGATCCTCACACCGCTTGTAACGGGATTCCTCCTCGGACCGAAGTTCGTCGGTGGCGTGCTGATAGGAACTGTCATCAGTGGAGCTATGCTCGCCATCTTGACGGCGAATTCTGGAGGGGCTTGGGACAACGCCAAGAAGTTCCTCGAAGCGGGCAACCTGGAAGGTTATGGAAAAGGTTCTGAACCTCACAAAGCCCTTGTTATAGGAGACACAGTGGGTGATCCCCTCAAGGATACAGTGGGACCATCGCTTGATATTCTCATAAAGATCATGTCGGTGGTTTCGGTGATAGCAGTTTCCATTTTCAAACACATTCATCTGTTCTAACGAGAGGGGGCTTCGGCCCCCTTTAAAATTTGTGGTAGGATTCTTAGGGGGGATGGCCTTGGAGAGAGAAGAGCTTTTGGCAAAGTTCGTAGAGATAGTTTCGGAAAAGATAGGAAAGGACCTGGAGACGATCGATGAAGAAGCTTCCTTTGATGAGCTTGGTTTCGATTCACTTGACGTAATAGACCTTGTTATGTTCTTTGAGGATGAGTTCGCCATAAGAATAGAGGACGAAGAACTCGAAGGTCTTCGCAAGGTGAAGGATCTGATCGATCTTGTGAGCAGGAAACTGGAGGAGGTCGACGATGAGGTATCTGAGGGCGGATGAGAGGTGCCTGATATGCAGTCTCAGGCAGGCTGAGAATCTTCTGAGGAAAACCATCAGTTCCCCTGAGAAAAGATGGGTGATATTCCGGGAGATTTTCAGAATTATGAGCGAAATGAGGTGGGGAATGAAACCTCTAGAGGTCAACGGAGAGGTCCACAGGTTCATCATGGAGTACGTGAAGGAAGAAGATCCGTTCAAAGAAGAGAAGAGAAGATCGAATGAAATAGCTCAGAAGATCGTCGAGATGTTCAGGGCGGAGATTTCGAACTCTCCCGACCCTGTGTACTCCGCTGCGAAGCTGGCGGTCTCCGGGAATTTGATAGATCTTGGTATCCCGGGCTGGAAAATAGAGGACGCCTTTGAAAAACTGCATGAAGCTTATGAGAGACCTTTCGATAGGGAAAATTTTGAAGAGTTCAGAAGCGCTCTTGAGAGTGCTTCCATGCTTTTCTATATTGCGGACAATACTGGAGAGATCGTCTTCGATAAGTTCTTCATAGAGATCATGAAGATGCAGAACCCTTCGCTTGAGGTGGTGGTGGCCGTTCGCGAAAAGCCAATAATCAACGATGCCACCATTGACGATGCAAAGCAAATCGGGTTGGAAGAAGTTGCCACCGTGATCAGCTCTGGCGTGGAAGAACCTGGCGTAATCTTGGACAATGCCACGCAGGAGTTCAGGAAGATGTTTTTCGAGGCGGATCTCGTTATTTCCAAAGGTCAGGGAAATTTTGAAGGGCTTTACGAGGAAGAAAGAGAGAACTTCTTCTTCCTTCTGACCGCCAAGTGTGATTTCGTCGCAGAGATCCTGAAAGTCCCCGTAGGAGGAAAGGTGTTCGTTTCCTCTTCCTCCCTGTGACCTTCTCTTGAGGAGGTGGGCAAAGTTGATAGAAAAGATCAGGGAGTACGTTCTCAGTACTCTTGGTACTTTGGTCACCGCTGCTGGTGTGACGGTGTTCCTGATACCAAACAACATAGCTGCCGGTGGTGTAAGTGGCCTTTCGATGATACTTCACCACCTTCTTCCACTTCCAGTGGGAATCTGGATGTACATCCTGAACGGACTGCTCTTTCTTATTGCCTTTCTCACCGTGGGGTTCGACTTCAGCGCTAAGACGATTTACTGCACTTTTGTTTTCAACTTCTTCGTGGATCTGTTCGATCGCCTACTTCCTGTGCCTAAATACACGGGGGACGATCTGTTCCTCGCGGTCTCCTTCGGCACATTGCTCACTGCTCTGGGGCTTGCCATAACGTTTTCTCAGAATTCTTCCACGGGGGGGACGGACATCATTGCGAGGATCCTGAACAAGTACTTCTGGATCTCCATGGGGATGGGTCTGTTGATGGTGGACTTCACCATAGCGGCTTTGGCAGGCGTTGCGTTCAGTGCGAGGGCGGGAATGTACGCTCTACTCGGCGTGATATTAAACGGTATAATGGTGGACTTCATGTTGAGGGGAATAGAACAATCGAGTGAGGTAACCATCATTTCTGAAAAGTCAGAAGAGATAAAAGATTTCGTTCTCTACGAACTTCGGAGGGGGGCTACCTACGTTCCCGCGGAAGGAGCTTACACAGGTAAAGAAAGAAAGATACTGCTCGTGGTGGTCAGAAGGAGAGAATTGAACGAGTTGATCAGATTCATAAGGAAGACAGACCCGAGAGCTTTCGTTATAATCAAGGAAGTGAGACAGGCTCTGGGAGAGGGTTTCAAAGAACTGGAGGAACTGTAATGCACTACGAGGTGGCGATATCGGGGACAAGAAAGACGATCTGTGTTTTCTCGGAAGAAACACTGGAGCCAGGTGAGAGAGTTTGGATCAACTGGAGAGGAAATACGGTGAAATGCTATGTACTGGGATCGTCCACATCCTGGGGAGATTCCTTCACTGTGAAGGAAAGAGATGGAAAAAGCTTTTTGAGTGAAAAGCATGTAGAGATAGCAAAATGGGTATCGAGAAGATTCGGTTCACCGATAGGCATGGTGTTCGATCTCTTCTTTCCCCCGGGGCTCGACGATTACAGAACAGAAAAAGTGGTCTCACAAAGTCCCTTACTCGATTTTGAAGAAATGACGCTTTCCGATTTTGTGAAATCCAGGGGAGAGAAAACTTTAAAAGAGATGTTGAAAAGGGGACTTGTGAAACTCGAAAAGGGCTTCTACATAAAAGAACCCAGACCGCGCTTGAAAAAAAGAGTTTTCCTAAGAGCATCCATCTCAGGGCTGCTTCAAAAACCACTAACGCTGAAACAAAAGATGGTTGTAGAGTACCTTCAATTCAACAACGGAGCACCTCTAGAGGACCTTCTGAAAGATCTGGAAATCTCGAAGAGCGTGATCGAGGCTCTCCAGGAAAAGGGGATAATAGAAGTGTTGCATCAAGATGTTCCACCGAAGAAGAGGCTCCATCGAACAACTTTTGAAGGAGAGCTTTCTAGCACGAACCTCTTTTTTGGACCTGCAGGAAGCGGAAAGACCGAAGCGTTGCTCGAACTTGCTGGTGATTATTCCAGAAAGGGAACCGTTCTGTTTCTGGTGCCTGAGGTTTCCATCCTCATGCATTTGCTTTCTCGCTTGAAGGGGCTGTTTCCGAGGATGAAAACGGGTATATATCACAGCTACCTTCCGAAGGCAAGGAAGAACCTGGAATGGTACAGGGCCGTTGAAGGAAAGATCGATGTCTTGCTTGGCACAAGGAGTGCTGTGTTTGTTCCGATCAAAAACCTCTCCCTGGTAATAGTTGACGAAGAACACGATGAGAGTCTTTATCAGTACTCTTCTCCCTCCTACGATGCTGTTGAGGTGGCAAGGGAGATCTCCAAAATATTTGGAGTTCCTCTGGTGTTGTCTTCTGCTACCCCAGATTTGAAGACCTACAGAGAGGTAAAAGAGGGGAAGATCAAAATGTTCAGCTTCGTAAGAAAACACGCGGACATATCGATAGAGGTCGTTGACATGAGGGAGGAAGAGAAAATAGGCAGCTTCGCGAAGAGAACTCTCGATCGAATGGAAGAAACCTTGAAGAAGGGACGAAGAGTACTCGTTTATGTGAGGAGAAAGGGATACTGGGGAAGGGTTCAGTGCGAAACCTGTGGCTATGTTTTGAAGTGTAAGGACTGTGACGTGTCCCTTGTTTATCACTTGGATTCCAATTCCTTGAAGTGTCATCAGTGTGGAAGGGAGTACAAGCTTTTAGAGGGATGCCCTATCTGTGGTGGAAGACTCTCCGGGCGAGGAGCCGGCACAGAGAAAATTGAGCGGGAGTTGCAGAGGTATTTTCCGGATAGGAGGGTGAAGAGAATAGACCGAGAGGTTGTCGAGGACATCATGGAGGTGGAAAATTACATAAACAAGTTGATCTCCGGGGAGATAGATATTCTTGTTGGAACCAGGATGATAACGAAGAGTTTTGATGTACCGGAAATCGGTCTTGTGTGTGTGCTGGATGTCGACTCTCTTATCTTCTTGCCGGACTTTTCGGCTTCGTTAAGGGCGTTTCAGTTGATTGTACAGGTGTTCGGAAGAGCGTCCAGAAGGGGAACGGGAAAAGCCGTTCTTCAAACCTACAATCCGGACGAAGAGGTGATCGTGAGGGCAATAAAAGAAGACGTGGAAGGGTTCTACGGAAAGGAACTCGAAAGAAGGAAAATTTTGGGCTATCCTCCCTACAGACACCTGATCCATGTTGCGCTGAGATCGAAGGATCCAGACCAGGGAAAGAAACTCTTGATGACTCTGAAGGAATCCCTCGCCGGTGAAGAAGTTCTTGGTCCTGTTGAACACTGGGTCTTCAAATTGAAAGGGTTTTATCGGCATCATCTGGTGGTAAAAACGAGCGATGCGGAGGCGACTCTTTCAAAGGTAGAGAAGTTTTCAAGAGTGCTGGGATTAAATCCTGTAGTTTTGGTGGATCCACCTTCCCTGGAGATACCGGATTAACCTTAGCGTAACTTTACCTTATCTTTTCCTTAATTGAACAGGTGTGGAAGGGATGCTATCATTAATCTCGGCGACGTTGAGAAGAGGGGTCTTCAAAAAGCGAAAAAAAGAATAGAACCCAAAAAGAGAAGTTACGTACTCCAGAGTTGAAGTAAACTTCAAGGTTTTTGATTCCGGGTCATTGAAATATGGATAGCAGCCCCCAATTTCATTGAGCCTGGATCGAATCTTATATGAAGGGTTTGATCCTGGCTCAGGGTGAACGCTGGCGGCGTGCCTAACACATGCAAGTCGTGCGGGGGAAACTTCCCTTTGGGGAGGAGTACCCAGCGGCGGACGGGTGAGTAACACGTGGGTAACCTGCCCTCCGGAGGGGGATAACCAGGGGAAACCCTGGCTAATACCCCATACGCTCCACCAACGCAAGTTGGTGGAGGAAAGGGGCGTTTGCCCCGCCGGAGGAGGGGCCCGCGGCCCATCAGGTAGTTGGTGGGGTAACGGCCCACCAAGCCGACGACGGGTAGCCGGCCTGAGAGGGTGGT
>NZ_JAGGZH010000098.1 GCF_021162145.1 Thermotoga sp. | reverse complement strand
TGCAAACGAAAGAAGCCTGTACTGGAAGCTCACTGCCTGGGAAAACCTCGATGTATTTGGAGGAATATATGGTGTTCCGAGGAAGGTTCGAAGAAGAAAGATGGAAGAACTCCTCGAAAAGTTCGGTTTGCTTGAATACAGAGATAAACCCGTTGAGGAATTTTCAACAGGAATGAGAAAAAAATTGATGGTCTGCAAGGCACTGATCCATGAGCCGCAGATTCTGTTTCTCGACGAGATACTCAACGGTCTGGATCCGTCCTCAATACGCGAAATGGTGGATTACCTGAATGAACTGAACAGAAAAGGGCTGACCGTTCTCATGGTGAGTCATGTACTCCACGCGCTCCCTGAAAATGCAACGGTTGCCCTTCTCAAAGATGGACGGATTCAGATGGAAGTGAGATACGGAGACATAAATAACAAAAAAGCTGAAATATATGAAGTGTTTGAGAATCTCATCAAGGGGCGGGATGTAGATGAGGAAGATACTTTATCTGGTCTTGAAGGAAATGAAAATAAGGCTTAAATACAGATTCGTTTGGGTTAACATGGCTTTGACTCCCTTTTTCATCATAGGACCCTATGTGTTTTCTTCCAGAATTGCCGATGTGAATTCGCTCACAGAGAGTGTGATGATAGGTGCCCTGCTCTGGTACTGGTTGAACCAGTACTTCTTCGGAGTGGGAGACGGATTCACAGAGGAAAGGGAAGAAGGTGCTCTCATTTCTGTGGTACTTGCTCCTGTTAGTCTTCTAACCTTTCTATTCTCGAAATCCATCGACACATTCATCATGAACCTGTACATAACATTTTTCACGCTGCTTTTCTTCAACCTTTCTGGCGTGAAGCTTGAATTCCATCTTCTCTTTCTTCTTTTGCTGATGGTGAGTGGTGTTTATATAACGTTCTTTTCCATATTTTTTGCGGCGCTGTCACTGTGGAAGAAGAGAATCAGGAGCATAAACTCCACCGTTCAGTTCTTTTTTGGAATCCTTTCAGGAATGGTCAACCCGGTTGAGAACTTCCCCATCTATGTTCGATTTGTTTCCTACATGATACCGCTCACCTATCTCATATCCATGGGAAGACGTTTAATAAAAGGAGACACGAACGGCTTTGTCTTTCAGCTGTTGATATTAACGACTCTCAGTGTTGCTTACCTGATTCTTGGAATATGGTTGCTCAGAAAGGCAGAGAATGAGATCAGAAGAAAAGGGGAATGGGAGACATGGTGAGAAGTCTTCATCTTGCAAAAGCGAGTTTTCTGAGTGCAAAGAGATACAGAATAGACTGGTATGGTTCTTTTCTCACTCCCCTCTTGACAATCATTCCGGTTGTTTTGCTCTTCTATCTTGGCTCAAAATCGGGCCTTGTACAGTTTTTTTATGGTGCTACAAACACGGAGAACATCATTGGATACCTGTTGCTGGGTGCGGCATACTGGAACTACGTTGAGGTTCTCTGGGGAACTGTGTTCACCTTGAGATACTATATGAGAATAGGTCAGCTGGAAGAGATACTCACGATGCCCATCAGCACCCTGGGATACATCTTTTCATGGTCGGTTTTTGGTCTTGTGAAAGTCACCATAGAGTCTGTACCCATAATCGTGCTTGCAATACTGATGAATTTTATGACTCTCAGTCCGATCGGGTTCGCCCTTGCAGCTGGTGTGGTTATCCTCTCCATAGTTGCTTCTTTTGGGTTTGTTTTCCTGTTTTTTGGTGTTACTCTGAGGTTCAAAGAAGGAGACGAGCTGGTGGGCCTGCTTGGAAACGCAGCTCCTCTAATAGGAGGCATGTTCTTCCCAGTGAGTATACTTTCAAAGGGCCTGATGTACCTTTCTTTTGCCTTTCCTTTCACCTGGGGGCTGGATCTCACACGTCATTTCCTGATGAATACAAATACTCTGCTGAACCCTGGGAAAGAGTTCATCATTTTGACAGTTCTTTCACTCCTGTATCTGGGACTTGGTGCCTTTTCTTTCAGAGTACTCCAGAACAAAGCAAGAAGGAAAGGCATGCAGGGGTTTTGATGGAATGCAGTTTGAAGTATCAGCAATATTGCTGATTAAATATGATTTCCAATGAATAAGTGGAAGATGCTATTATGTATTATGATATCAGTGAAAAAGAGGATGTTAATGAAGTTTCAGCAACTTCTATAGGGGAGGGATTGTATGAAAAGGCTTATTTTGTTTGCTATTCTGTCTGCTGTCTCTATTGTTGTGGCTAGTCAGACTACTATTCCCTATCAGGAGCTTCAGTGGGATTTATCATACCTTGTTGATATAGTTGACAGATGCCATGTATCTCCATGGCGGTATATTTCACGGGAAGATTTCATGAAAATAGCTGAAGAGATCAAACAAAAACTTGATCATCCAATGTCAAGGACAGATTTTTACAAGGAGATAATTTATCTTCTTCACTATATAAGCGATGTTCATACATTTGCGGGGCTTCCGACAAGCGATAACATTCTGGTTTTCCATTTTATTCCCCATGTTATTGACAGTAGAATATTTGTTGTTCATGATGGCAACAACTTATCACTTGCACCGTTCGAGATTCTAAAGATAGATGGAAAAGACGCAAAAGATATTATTCGTGAAATGAATAGATACACACCATTTTCCACTTATAGGAGCTTGTCTTCGTTTTTTTGGCTTCTTCCCACTCTTTGGGACAAGAAGGAATTCCATATTTTGATAAAGCATGATAACGAGCGAAGAGAAATCGTTGTGAAGGCAATTACATTACAGGAGTTTGAGAAAATAAAGAAGCAATTTTTTAAAGATGAAAAGTATTACCAGTTTACACGGAGAGGAAAAAATAGGGATATTGAAGGTAAAAAAGTTCAGATTTGGGACGCACCCTTTAGAAGGGCAAAAGGAATTCTCTGAGTTTCTGACCAAAGTATTCTCAGAAAACAAAGATATGACAGATTTAATAATAGATGTACGGGATAATCCCGGAGGAAGCTGGGATGCCCCTCTTGAGATAATAAGCCATTTTATAGACAAACCGTTAATTATTAATGCAGATATGTACACAAAAGCGTGTGAATATGCACAGAAAGATCTTGCAGCTATTGGAATAAGGTACAGCAAGGAATTGGAAGGTGAAATAATAAGAACGAAAAAAACCTTTACAGCTTATCCCAAGAAACCTATTTTTAAAGGCAATGTATGGGTTCTTGCAAACAAAGATGTGTTCTCTGGAGGAAAATTCTTTGTATATGTTATTCAAAAGTACAGGCTTGGAAAAGTTATAGGAGAAAAGTTATTAACTGATGCGAACATAACTTTATGGCGACCATTTATGCTTCCATACTCGCACATAGAAGTATATATACCCACACGAATGGTATTTTTTGGCAAAGACATTGAGATACTTCCAGACTACGAAACCACCCTCACAGC
>NZ_JAGGZH010000097.1 GCF_021162145.1 Thermotoga sp. | reverse complement strand
GGCTTTCATTGCTCGCAAAGACAGATTGACGAATTTCTTCGTGGTCTTCCAAGATGGTCCCCAGCCTCCTGAGAACGTTGTCAAAGGGTACGAACGGGTGATAAATGCCCGCTTGGAGGACGCTCGTTACTATTTTTACAAGGATCTGGAGATTTCTCTCGAAGAGATGAATGAAAAGCTGAAGGAAATCGTGTTTCAAGAAAAGCTCGGCACACTGTACAACAAAGTGGAGAGGATTGTGAAGATCTCCAGAAAGATATGCGAGGAGCTGAAATTTCCTGAGGATTTCACTGACAGGGTGTTGGAGGTGGCGTCAGTGTGCAAAGCAGATATCGCTTCCAAGGTAGTGTACGAATTTCCAGAACTTCAGGGTGTCATGGGGAGAATCTATGCTTTGAAAGAAGGAATGGACGAGGAACTCGCGATCGCAATAGAAGATCATTATTCCGAAAGTCCGGAGACGGTGATAGGTTCAGTGGTGGGAATGGCGGACAGACTGGACACCATCGTGGGTAATTTTGCCATAGGAAACGTTCCCACAAGTTCGAAAGATCCGTACGGACTGAAGAGCAGAGCGGATACTATTTTCAGGATAGTGAGAAGGAACGAGTGGGATGTTTCACTCAAAGAACTTTTGACTTTCGCGTCGTCCTTGGTCAGCCATCACCTCTCCGATGAACTGGAAGATTTCTTTTCAACCAGGTTCTATCAGTTCCTCATCAACGAGCTTGGGATATCCTATGACGTTGCAAGAGCGGTAAACCATCTATGGGAAAGACCTCTGAGGGGAACACTTGCAGCGGAGGCTCTCCAGAAGATTTCGGAGAAACCGGAGTTTCAAGATCTGTTTGTTGGATTCGAACGTGTGCACAACATAACGAAGAAACACGATTCCAAGGAGTTCGACGGTGCCCTTTTTGAGAAGGAAGAAGAAAAAAGATTGATGAACAAGTTCTTCGAAGTGAAGGAGAAGGTTCTAAAAGCCCTAGAAAGGTTAAACTACAAGGAAGCACTACAGTACCTGATAGAGTTGAAACCTTACATTGACGACTACTTCGATAACGTCTTCGTGATGGTAAAGAGGGATGACTTGAGGATGAACAGGCTAGGATTTTTGAAGAACATCGACGAGCTTTTCATGATGATCGGGGACATGTCACATCTGGTCAAGAGAACGTGAATAAAGTTCAAGGAGCATTTGGACGGTTTCTTCGAAAGAAGACTTCTCGAAGATCCCCTGTCTCAAGAACGCGTTGATATCTTCTTGCATTTCGATCGCTTTGTCGACGAGAGGATTGGTTCCTCTCTTGTAAGCTCCTATCTCTATCAAGTCTTTTGCTGACTCGTAGGAAGCCATCAACGATCTGAGGTGGTTTGCCGCCTCTTTGTGTTCCTCTGAGACCACATCATTCATCAATCTGCTCACGCTTGCCAACACATCGATGGCAGGATAGTGGTTCGACTCTGCAAGTTTCCTCGAAAGAACGATATGGCCGTCCACTATGGAGCGGACCGTGTCGGATATAGGTTCGTTGAAATCGTCCGCCTCGACGAGAACCGTGTAAACAGCTGTTATGCTTCCTTTGTCTGAGTTTCCAGCTCTTTCGAGTATCTTGGGAAGTCCTGCAAACACACTGGGGGGATAACCCCGGGTGGTTGGTGGTTCTCCTATTGCAAGACCAACTTCTCTCTGGGCCATGGCCCATCTGGTGAGCGAGTCTACCATCAAAAGCACATCGTACCCGAGGTCCCTGTAATACTCTGCTATGCTGGTGGCAGTGAGAAGAGATTTCACTCTGGTGAGGGCTGGCTGATCGGAAGTGGAAACCACGAGGATAGATCGCTTCAGCCCTTCTTCTCCCAGGTCCCTTTCGATGAACTCTCTAACCTCTCTTCCTCTTTCCCCTATGAGAGCAAGCACACACACATCTGCCGTCGTGTTCCGTGCTATCATGCCAAGGAGGGTGCTCTTTCCAACACCACTGCCCGCGAATATTCCAATTCTCTGTCCTTTTCCTATGGTGATGAAACCATCGATTGCTCGAACACCAACCGGAAGAGGATTTTTTATCCTCTTTCTTTTCAGGGGATGTGGTGGCGAGTTCGTCAGGGGATACCGTTCTTCCGGGACGAAGGATCTCCCATCGAGCGGTCGTCCCAGTCCGTCGAAGACACGGCCGATCATGTTTCTACCTACACCGATCTCCAGCACTCTGTTCGTTCGTATGACTTCGCAACCCATTCTCAACCCTGAAACGTCTTCATAGGGCATTAAAACAACCCTTCCTTCTTTGAAACCAACAACCTCTGCCAGGGCATTTTTTCCGTTCTGGAGGGAAATCTTACACATCTCCCCCAAAAACGCATCGGGACCCTGTGATTCGACGATGAGACCAACAACGCGCGTCACTCTTCCGTTGAAGCGATTGAAATCCTCTTCAGTCAGTCTCCTC
The DNA here is from genome assembly GCF_021162145.1 of Thermotoga sp. Taxonomy (NCBI): domain Bacteria; kingdom Thermotogati; phylum Thermotogota; class Thermotogae; order Thermotogales; family Thermotogaceae; genus Thermotoga; species Thermotoga sp. The sequence goes on along the minus strand of NZ_JAGGZH010000097.1, from coordinate 32,993 downwards.
TTCAATTCTCTGAGGACGTCCTTCAAACCCCACCACCTCTTCGAATATGTCCTCGACCAGCTTCCACTGATAGGAGAACGTCTTGTCCAAGACACCGTACTCCGTTTCGACGATCACTCCACCCTTCTCAACGTTGGGATCCGGTACCACCTGTCTGCCTTTCAGTTCTTTCAGATCGATTTTCTCCAAGTCCTCTGGGTGAATTCTTATCCTCACGTTCTCAATGCCAGTCACCTTCGAAAGAGCGCTCCTGAGCTTTCTCTCCATGACTGATTCGTTCATCTCTTTCTCGAGGATTTTTCTGAACAGTACCTTGAGAATTTCGATGATTTCAGGCAGGATCTCCTCTACCTTTTGTTGGAGTTGTGTCTGCATCTGTTTTTTCAACGAGAGAATGTACTCCAAGAATTCTTGTTTTTGCCTTCTTTTCTCCTCCAGCGCCTTCTTTGCTTCGAGTTCCAATCTTTCTGCTTTGCTCGAAGCGTTTTTCAGGATTTCTTCTGCCTTTCTTTTCGCTTCCTCTACGATCTTCCGAGCTTCTTTTTGTGCCTGGGAGATGATCTGCTCTTTGATCTTGTCGAGCTGTTCTTTGGAAGTTTCCTCGACTCTTTTAGACTCCTTTTCTTTTTCTTCTGTTTTGATCTTCTTCGGGAGATCTATGTAGAATATCTCGTCTTTTCTGAGGAGCATGTTACATGATCAACTCCTCTCCACCGCCTCTTGCTATGACGATTTCTCCTGCCTCCTCGAGCCTTCTGATCACGTTTATGATCTTTTGCTGAGCTTCTTCAACGTCTTTGATCCTGACAGGTCCCATGTACTCCAGTTCATCTTTGAGTAGGGCGGCCGCTCTCTTCGACATGTTTCTGAAAATCTTCTCTTTCAGCTCATCTGAGGCACCCTTCAGAGCAAGCGCCAGATCTCTCGTGTCAACCTCCCTCAAAACAAGCTGGATCGACCTGTCGTCAAGCTTGAGGATGTCCTCGAACACGAACATCCTTCTTCTTATCTCGTCAGCAAGCTCGGGGTTCTCCTGTGCCAGTTTGTCCATGATTTTCTTTTCCGTGCTCCTGTCTATGTTGTTCATGATCTCAGCGGCAGTGTCCACACCCCCTACCTTGCTGAAGGTTTGACTCACAAAGCCCGATATCTTTTTCTCAAGATTCTTTTCGATTTCCTTCACAACCTCTGGTGAGGTTCTCTCGAGGAGGGCAATTCTCTTTAGCACCTCGCTTTGTAGATCCTCAGGAAGTGCTCCTAGTATCTGGGCCGCGACTGGTGGATCAAGGTAGCTCAAGACAACAGCTATGGTCTGAGGATGCTCTCCTTGAAGGAAGTTCACAAGCTGAACGGGATCCGTGTCCTTTATGAAACTGAAGGGTTTCACTTGAAGAGAAGCGGTCAGCCTTTCGATGATCTTTCGCGCTTTTTCTGGTCCGAACGCCTTCTCCAGGACTTTTTTTGCGTACTCTATCCCACCTTCTGAGATCATTTCCTTTGCTTTGGCAAGGTTCAGAAACTCCTCTAATACTTGTTTCTTTTCTTCTTGGGAGACTTTACCTATGTTCGCTATTTCCACCACCAGTTGTTCCACTGTTTCCTCGTCGAGATGTTTCATCACCTGAGCGGCCTTTTCTGGTCCGAGTGCCACTAGGAGGACAGCAGCCTTTCTCTTCCCATCGAGTTTCTTCTCAGGCACGGTATCATCCCCTCTCGAAGAACCACAAGCGGACTATCTCGGCGATATCAGCGGGCGAGCGGTTGAAGATATTCTCCAGTTCTTCTATCAGTTCCATTAATTCTTTTTCTTCAGGTGAGATCTTTTCTTCTTCTTTCATCTCCTCCTGGAGAACTTCTTTTATTTCTTCCTCAAGCTTTCTTCTCCTCTCTTCCGCCAGTTTCCTAGCTCTGATCCTTCGGATCTGCACTATCATGATGTACACAAATAAGAAGGTAAGAAAGCCAAGAATGGCGATTCCAAGTGAGTACATGGTGAACCTTTTTCTTGCCTGGAGCTGTTCCAGCTCCTTTTGCAAGGTTCTTTCAATTGTTCTGTCGAAGGGTAAAAACGCCACCGCAATGTTCAAGGAGGCGGAAGAGGTAGCAGAACCGATACCTTTCTCCACCAGATCGTTTATGATTTCGTACCAGTTGTTGTTGGTTTGGAGAACAGTGGAAGAAGCATCGATTATCACAGCAACAGAAAGAGACGATATTTCTCCCTCATGGTTTTGAAGGATCTTCTGATAGATCTCGTTCAACTCATAGTTGGTGATTGTGTGAGTCCTTTCGTATGTGCTCGTTCCCTCGCTACTTGCAGACGGATAGCTGAGTGGGGGTATGTTCGACTCCGTTCCCACTTCACCTCCACCAGCGGGAAGGTTTTGACTTCTCTCGGTCTCCGTTTCTTGACTTCTGACCAGTCCCTCTCTTCTGGCCGGCGCTTCGTACCTTTTCATCTCCGTTTCTATCTTCGTCCAGTTCAGGGAAACATCGGGGATCACTTCCACCCTCCCCGGTCCAAACACACTTTCAAGAGCTTTCTTCAATTTGTTTTCGTAGTATTTCTCGAGCTGTTGTTTCAACTCCAGTTTACTGGATGCCAGGAAGGTTTCCTCACCGCTCTCCAGCATATCGCTGAGGGATCTGGAGTAGTTGTCCACCACTCTTACGTTCTCCGGTTTCAATCCCTCGACGGCTCCTGAAACGAGTTCCACGATTCCTCTTATCTGCTCCCGTGTGAGCTCGGTTCCGGGTTCCAGTACAACGAGGACAGAGGCACGTGGTTCAGCCATTTTGCCACGAACGTAGTAGGTGTACTTCGGCAAGACTAGGTGGACTCGGGCGTTCCTGACTCCCTTAATGGTCATGATGCTCTTCTCCAGTTCTTCCTGGAGAGCGATCTGGTACTTCACCTGCTTGTCAAAGCTGGTGGCCCCGAATGAATTTTCGCTGAGAATGGAAAAGCCCTTTCTGGTCCCCCCGAATATTCCCTCGGAAGCGAGTTTCATCCTCAATTCGTAGACGTTGTACTTATCAGAAACATAAATGTCCCCACCTGGTGAGACTTTGTAGGGAACATTCATCTCTTCGAGTTTTTGTATAATCGTCCCAGCCTCTTCTTCACTGAGACCAGCAATGAGAAGCCTGTAGTGTGGAGTGGCGGCTATCACAGCGAAGAGGATGATGGATATCACAAGGGCCGCCGTTATTCCCCCTACAAGGAACTTTCTCTCCCGTGACATGGAGTTCCAGGCATCGGAAATCTTTCTCCAGAGGTTTTTGATCTGCTCGAAAAAATTCATCCTCATGTTCACCTCTCGTTAAATTTTACCACGTGATATATACTATTAACGGAATCAGAAGAAGAGGACACCGCTGCTCTTCATTCGTCACATGAGGTCTATATCACCTTGGTAATCTCCCGGGTTATTCATAGTATAATCTTCAACATGAAGATCGAGGTCGTCGGCGTCACTCATATCTTTTATCATGGAACTCCTCTGGAAAAAATCGCCCTTAGAGATATCGATCTTGTGATCGAAAAAGGAGAGTGTCTTCTTGTTGCCGGGAACACCGGGTCTGGGAAATCCACTCTCCTTCAGATCATAGCAGGTTTGATAGAGCCAACCAGCGGACGGGTACTCTACGATGGGAAGCAAAGGAAGGGCTACGAGGTGAGGAAACACATAGGCATAGCGTTCCAGTATCCAGAGGACCAATTCTTCGCGGAGAGTGTTTTCGACGAGATCGCTTTCGCCGTACGAAATTTCTACCCCGGTGAGGATCCCGTTCCCTTTGTGAAGAAGGCAATGGAATTTGTGGGATTGGATTTCGACGAGTTCAAAGACAGAATTCCTTTTTTTCTATCCGGGGGAGAGAAAAGAAGGGTTGCCATTGCTTCTGTAATCGTGCACGAACCGGACATTCTGATACTGGACGAACCGTTCGTGGGACTCGATCGAGGAGGTAAAACCGATCTCTTGAGGGTGATAGAGAAATGGAAGAAACTGAAAAAGACAGTTGTTCTCATCTCACACGATATAGAAACGGTGATAGAACACGTGGATCGCGTGGTGTTTCTGGAGGATGGAAGGAAGACTTTCGACGGGTCGAGGGAGGATTTCTTAAGAAACATCGATCCCTCTTATTTTACCACCAGGCTGAAGGTAATGAGGAGACTTCTTCTGGCAGGTGAAGATCCCTTTTTGATGAGGGATGAGGAGTTGATAGATAGGGTGCATCGGATATGAGGTTGGATATGTTTCTGAAGATTTCGGTTATAAAAAGAAGGACAGTTGCTCAAAGACTTCTGAAGGGACAGAAAGTCCTGGTAAACGGAAGACCAGCCAAAGCCTCTTACGAGGTGAAGGATGGCGATGTGGTAGAGGTGTTTCTTCCCACAAAGAAGTTGAAACTTAGAGTGGTTGGAAACGGGGGATACGAAATTCTCAGTGAGGAGAGAGTGAATAGACCTTCTTAACACCTTCGTCGGTTTCGACGAGCAGATGATCGGATGAGATTTTCAAGATCTTTCCCCTTTTCTCTTGGTTATCTTCCAGAAAAGTGACGGTATCTCCTTCCTTTTGGAGCAGGTATCTCTTCCAGATCCTGGTCAGTGCCTCTTTCTTTTTGATGTATCTTCTGAGGAGTACTCGGGCGTTTTTCAGTATCGCTTCCATCAACCTCATCAAGGATACTTCTTTGCCGAGGATTTCTTCCAAACTGATCGCCCTCGTTTTCAATTCGTCTGGGATCTCGTTGTTTACATTCATCCCCACTCCCACGACTATCGCCATTGGTTTCTTCCCTTCAAAGATTCCCTCTGTGAGGATGCCCGCGAGTTTTCTGCCATATATGTAGACGTCGTTTGGCCACTTTATGCCTGCGCGGACCTTGAGAGTCTCCAGCGTCTTCACGATGGCAACGGAGAAAACCTTGGTGTAGAAAACCAATTCGACCCGTTTTCTCGGTTTGAAGAGAACTGAAAACCACAGACCACCCCTTGGAGAATGCCATCTTCTTTTGTTTCTACCGTATCCTGAAGTTTGCTCCAAGGCAACCACCACTGTTCCATCAGGATACCTTGAGAAATTCTCTTTCAAAAAGCGATTCGTGGAGTCTATCGTTTCAAACGATACGATTTTTTCCCCGATCACTCCAGCATCACCTCGTGCTACAATTTTAACAAACGAAAGGAGGGGAAGCTATGAGGGTTGATCTCGCCTTCAAACCCACTCCTGTTCAATTCCTGAGAAGAATCTCGGTGGAATACGGGTTCGATCTCTACGTCAAAAGAGACGACCTCACGGAGCTTCTGGGCTCTGGGAACAAGATCAGAAAGCTTGAGTATCTGATGGGAGATGCTTTGAAACAGGGGGCGACGACGGTCTTCACCTGTGGTGGCATTCAATCGAACCACGCCAGAGCAACCGCGTACGTTTCCAAACAGCTTGGGTTGAAACCTGTTCTGTTCCTCAGGAAAGGTGAAAAAGTTTTGAACGGAAATCTTCTCCTGGATATGCTCCTCGGTGCGGAAATCGTGGAAGTATCTCCAGAGGAATACGAAAACATCGACGAGATCTTCTTGGAGTACAAGAAAGAAAGAGAGAGGAATGGGGAGAATGTATACATCGTACCGGAAGGAGGTTCAAACGCACTCGGAGCCCTCGGGTACTTCAACATGGTAATGGAGTTGAAGGATCAGATCGATGTTGAGGCGCTCGATGCCATAGTCTGTGCTGTAGGGAGCGGAGGGACGATAGCGGGAATATCGGCAGCTCTTTCTTTCTTGGGGTACCGTGTCCCGGTGATCGGTGTGAATGTCACGACAAGAGACGCGGATTACTTCGTTGAAAAAGTGAAGAGAATTGTTAGAGATATGGAAAATCTTGGTGTGAGGGTGGGGAAGCCTGATTTCGAGATAGTGGATTCGTACAGGGGACCGGGCTACGCTATTCCCTCCGATGAAGACGTAAACGTCATAAAGGAGGTCGCAGCCAAGGAAGCAATCGTTCTTGATCCAGTATACACATCGAAGGCTTTCAGGGGAACTTTGGAGATGTTCAGATCCTCTAGGAAGAGGGTTCTGTTCGTCCACACAGGAGGAATATTCGGGGTATTCGCACAGAGTGGGAGGTTGTTGTGATGTTTCATTACGCCGTTCTCCTGAATTCCCTTGGGGTGCTCTTTGGAGCCTTTGTTGGTGCCGTCTTCAAGAAGAGAATTCCCCAGAGACTCCATGAGACCCTTTTCACGGTGATAGGACTCACCACACTGGGGATAGGTGTGCACATGATCATCCAGGGGAACGACTTTTTGCTGATATTACTCTCACTCGTTGCTGGTGGAGTGATCGGAGAGCTTTTGAAGATCGAAGACAGAATAGAAAATCTTGGCATGAAATTTAGAAATTCCCATGGGTTCGCAGAGAGCTTTCTGGCGTCTTCGTTGCTTTTCCTCGTTGGTCCGATGACGATCATCGGTTCTATAAACATAGGAATCTCTGGAAACGCGGAGTTGATCCTCATAAAGACAGTCCTCGATACTGTTTCTGCCACCGTTCTCACAGCAACCTTGGGAACGGGAGTGTTTCTATCTGCCCTCTCTGTGTTCATCGTTCAGGGGTTACTTGTTGCCTTTGCACGGAATCTCACCTTTCTCACTGGTGACACTTTCATTGCCGATTTCGTTGGAACGGGGGGGATCATGATTTTAGGCCTTGGAATAAGGATCCTCGAGTTGAAGAAAGTGATGGTTGGGAATCTCCTTCCAGCACTTGTTCTAACGCCACTCTTTGATTGGCTGAAAAACCTTTTCTGAATGCTGGGGTAGAAGTGGTATAATTTTCTATGAATAATTGTGAAATTTTTGACGAAGGGGGAGGACACATGAGGGATGTAATAATCGGGATCATCCAGAAAGCAAAAGAATCGGCGGAAGAGAGGGATACCCTGATAAACACCCTTCACGAGATCCAAAAACATTTCAAGAACTTCATACCGCCTGAGGCAGCCGAGATCGTTGCGGAAGAGCTCAACGTTCCCCTCTCGAAGGTGTATGAAGTCCTCACCTTCTACACGATGTTCTCCACGAAGCCGAGGGGAAAGTACGTGATCAGAGTGTGTGAAAGTCTCCCGTGTCATGTGGAGAACGGGAGGGAAGTGGTGAAGGCGTTAAAAGAGACCCTGAAAATAGACTTCGGTCAAACCACTCCCGACAACATGTTCACTCTCGAAATGACGAGTTGCCTGGGGCTTTGCGGTGTAGCACCTGTGATCATGGTGAACGACGAATACTATGGAAACATGACACCAGAGAAAGTGAGAGATCTCATAAACAAGCTGAGAGGTGAGGGGAAATGAAACCGATCACCGTTCTTGTCTCTGTGGACTCCAACAGTGTTCTGATGGGAGCGCGCCACTTTCTCAACTACTTGAGGGATCTTGTTAGAGATCACAATCTGTCAGATTCTGTGGATGTCCTGGAAACGGGAAGTATGGGAGTTTATCCTGAAGGTGTGATTGTCTCCATCCTTCCGGATGGTGTTTTCTACATTGTGAAGAGTGAGGGTGACGTGAAAAGGGTTTTCGAAGAGCACATATTGAAAGGAAGAAGGATACCGGGTCTCGAAGTATCGGAGGATCAGATAAAAGGAACGGTGGAAGTGGAGAGGGTAGCGGAAGAAACACGTATCGTTCTGAAGAACGTGGGGAAGATAGATCCCACACGTATAGAAGAGTACATAGCAAGGGATGGATATTTTGCCCTCGCAAAGGCCCTTCAGATGAAACCAGAAGAGGTAATAGGAGAGATAAAGCGAAGTGGTCTCAGAGGAAGAGGAGGGGCAGGCTTTCCAACAGGTTTGAAGTGGGAGTTCACCTACAAAGCTTCTTCCGATCAAAAGTATGTCCTTTGCAATGCAGACGAAGGGGAACCCGGTACCTTCAAGGACAGGCTCATCATGGAAGGAGATCCACATTCTTTGATAGAGGGTATGATCATAGCAGGCTACGCGGTTGGAGCGAGAAAAGGTTACATATACATAAGGGGTGAGTACTACAGCTCCATTGAGATCCTGAGAAGGGCGATAGATCAAGCTTACGAATATGGGTTTTTGGGCGAGAACATTCTCGGAACGGGCTTTTCCTTCGACTTGAAGGTCAGACTGGGTGCGGGCGCCTACGTAGCGGGTGAAGAGACTGCCCTGATAGAGTCCATAGAGGGTAAGCCCGCGCGCCCCAGACTAAAACCACCGTACCCACCAACTTTTGGCTTGTTTGGAAAGCCAACGGTTGTGAATAACGTTGAAACTTTTGTGAATGTCCCGAGAATCATTCTGAACGGAGCGGATTGGTTCAGAAAGTTCGGCACAGAATCATCGCCCGGAACCAAGGTCTTTTCTCTTGTAGGAAACGTGGTGAGGAAGGGTATCGTGGAGGTACCCATGGGTGTAACGGTGAGAGATTTGATCTTCAGGTTCGGTGGAGGTGTGGAAAAAGGAAAGAAATTGAAACTGGTACAGACAGGTGGTAGTGCGGGAACGTTCATAGGACCCGACAAGCTCGACGTACCCCTGGACTTCGACTCGTACGCGAAGTACGGTGTTTCTCTCGGCTCTGGAGTCATCCTCGTTGCAGATGAGTCACACTGCGCAGTGAATCTTGCGCTCACCGTTATGAAGTTCTTCGAGCACGAATCCTGTGGTAAATGTACACCCTGTAGAGAAGGAACGAAGATCGCTGTTCAGATACTGGAGAGAATAAGCAGAGGAGAAGGAAGGGAAGAGGATCTGGATCTTCTCAGAAAAGTGGCAAAAAACGCAGGGGAAACGTCGTTCTGTGGACTCGGTCAAAGCATCCCAGTACCGTTACTTTCAATAATCGACAACTTCGAAGATGAGTTCAGGGCGCACATTGAAGTCAGAGAATGCCCTGCGGGTGTATGTGAATTCAAAAAGAAAAAAGCATCGAGAAAGATAAGTGTCAAGAACAGATAAAGAGGACGCCAAGAAGGCGTCCTCTTTGTTTGATAAAATTCCATCAGGGGTGTATTGAATGGAGTTTTCGATCGTGATACTGATCGGGTACTTGACGAAGAAGTTCTTCGAGAAAGAAACTGGAAAGGTTCTCTCGAGGCTGGTGGTGAATTTCACCCTGCCGGCAGCAGTCTTTTACAGCCTGTCCACTGCGCACTTTCACTTCTCGAAGTTCGCTTTCACCATTACTGGTATACTGAGCAACCTGGTTTTGATATCGGTTGCTTTTTTGATCTTTTCAAGAGTAGAGGATTCGAGGGTGAGAGTCCCTCTCATTCTCTCTTTTGTGGGATTCAACACGGGTCTGTTCATGTATCCTCTAGCCGAAAGCCTGTGGGGGATCGATTCTGTCGTCAATTACGCTCTCTTCGATCTGGGAAATTCTTTTTTCATATTCGGGGTGGGAAAAGCTGTAGCAGAGAGAGCAAACATCAAGGGGGTTTTGAAGGTCTTTGAGTTTCCGCCTTTTCTCACTCTTATATTGAGCTTGACTCTCAACGTATTTGGACTCGTTCCCCCGGAGATAATTCTCAAGGTCGCACAGACAATAAAGAACGCCAACGCTTTTTTGGTCTTCTTTCTTGTTGGGTACTACCTGAGTTTCAAATCCGTCTTCGAGAGAGTCCGATTGATACTGATGGCAAGCACTGTAAAGTACTTCCTGGGTTTCATCGTATCTCTGCTCGCAGTAAGGATCTTCACACTCTCGTCGTTCGAGGAGATGAACCTATTTCTTTCCCCACTCCTTCCGTCCGCCATTATGACCCTCGTCTATTCCATAGAGAAAGACTACGATTCCGAGTTGGCGAGCGGACTGATCACTTTCTCCACGATCGTTTCATTGGCTATTATCTTGCTGATAAACCACTTTTGGAGGTGAGGATATGTGGTTGATTCTGAGCGATTCCCACGATAACATGAACGCTCTGGAAAAGGTTGAAGACCTGATTTCTGAAAGGAAGGTGGAAAGGGTCTTCCATTGTGGAGATTTCGTCGCGCCTTTCATTCTGGGGAAGCTCTTGAAAGAGGGGGTGGAGTTTCACGGAGTATTTGGAAACAACGATGGGGAAGTTCTGCTTCTTCACAGAAAGAGCGATGGGAGGATTGTGAAACCACCCGCTGTTGTCGAAGCAGATGGTTTGAAAGTGGTGATGATGCACGAGCCCATCCTGATAGAAACCCTGGCGAATTCCCAGGAGTACGATCTGATACTCTACGGCCATACTCATCAGATCGATGTGAGGAAAGTGGGAAAGACCCTGATCATCAACCCTGGGGAGTTGTGCGGATATCTCACCGGGAAGTCAACTGTTTATCTTTTCGATCCAAAGACGCGTGAAGGAGAGCTACTAGAGCTCTGAAGCGCCTTCACGAATCGTTTCGAGAAGTAGATGATGTCTCCAGCTCCGACGAACAAAAAGACGGTGTTGCTTTTGGGAGTGATGACATCGTTCAGCTGTGAAAGGTCATTCACGAATTTTGCTTCTTTCCCAAGATTCATCAGAGAATCCCAGATGATCTTCCCAGAGACGTTGGGTTTCTTTTCTTCGAATGCATCGTAAACTTCTGTCACTATCACCTCATCTGCTAGCAGGAGTGCTCTTGCGAAGTTTCCATCTTCTCTTTCCAAGCGTGAGTAACGATGGGGTTGAAAGATCACTACCACTTTCTCGTTTTCAAAGACTTCTTTGGCCGTCTGAAGGAGGTTTTTTATCTCCTCCGGGGTGTGTGCGTAGTCATCGACCACGTATATGTTGCTTTCTGGATCGCGGTACGATATCGAGAATCTCCTTTGAACGCCTGGGAACTCTTCCAGAGCTTTCAAAACTTCTTCCAAGTCGTATCCCAGAGAATCAAAGAGAGCCGTCACCGCCAAAGCGTTTAAAACGTTGTGAAAACCAGGGATCCTGAGTTTCAACTCCGCGTATTTTTTCCCGTTTTTTTCCACGATTGCTCGTTGATTAGAACGAGAGGCGCTTCTCATCTCCAGTGTATACATCCCTCTTCTCACACCGAAGGTCACGTCACCCAAGTGCGAGGTGAGTCTATCTTCAGCGAAGGTGATCACCAGATCTGAATTTTTGCTGATCCTCTCAAACGCAGCTTTGTACTTCAAAATCGAGTTTTCATAGTTTTCAAGGTGGTCTCCTCTGGCGTTCGTGATGATCAGATAGTTCGGGGAAAATTTTGAAAAGGTTTCCTCGCTCTCGTCGAGTTCGTAAACGATAGGTCCTCTGCCCTCTTCGTAGTTACCGTGTTCCAACAAGCCCATGATACCTCCAAGGAACACAGTGGGAGATTTATTCAGCTGTTTCAAAACGTGGGCGATCATGGCAGTCGTGGTGGTTTTTCCATCGGTCCCCGTGACGGCAAATTCTTCTCTATCTTCCCGTTCGAGGATCGTTCTGAAATAAGAGAGCCTGTTCTCAACCGGCACGTTCTCCTTTCTCGCACGGACCACCTCAGGATTGTCCTCTCGAACGGCCGGGGTCTTGACCAGAACATCTGGATTGAACCAATTTTCCTCGGAGTGAGGAATGAAAACGGGTATTTTAAGTTTTCTTAGATACGTGGTCCTCTCCGTTTCTTCTATGTTAGAGCCGTAAACTTCGTTCCCATTGAAAAATTCGTGTAATGCGAGGGCGCTCATACCAATTCCACCGATACCAACAAAATGAATTTTCACCTTATCTCCCCCATTATTTCTCTCGAGATGATCGACGCAGGATTTTCTTTCATCTTCTCTATTTTACCTTTTTTCGTTATTTTATCAATAGCCTCGATTATCCTCTGAGGAGTAGCCTCTTTTTCTCTTACGACGATTGCATAACTGAGTCTTTCTGCTTCTAGAGCGTTTTCAAGCTGATGTGATTCTGCTGAACCTTCCCAGGGTATGAGGATGCCGGGCACACCGTGATAGAGCATTTCACCTATCGTACTCGCACCCGCTCTGGAGATGGACATACGTGCCTTCTTCCATAGAGAAGGCATATTGTCTATATAAGAGTAGGCATCAACGTTTGGAAATCTGGAGAGTCTTTCTGCCCACTTTTGAGATCCTGTCGAATGTACGAAACGAAGATGGGGGATCCTGTGGTACACTTTCTCCATTAGACTGTTTATCAGATCACTTCCCAGACTTCCTCCGAGAACGAGTACAAAATCTTCCAGAGTTGCTTCCTCGTCCGATTCCCTCACAGGACAACCTGTAAAGACGATCCTGTCTTTCCATTCTTCCAAAAATTCTTTCGTTTTCTCAAAAGAAATGAAGATCTTTCTGGCGTATCTTGCCACAGTCCGCACAGCAAGACCAGGTACCACGTTCTGTTCGTGCAAGAAGATGGGAACTCTCATGTTTTTCGCTGCAAGCCCAACAACTCCCGAAACGTATCCACCGGTGAGAAGCACTGCATCGGGTTTGAAACGGTAGAGCTCTCTTTTGACTTTCAAAATTGCGCTAATCACTTTTGTGGCTCGCCAGAGGTTCTGTGGATGATAGAGTGGCCTGAGAAATCCCCTGACATCCAAAGTGACAACTTCGTACTCTGGATGTTCCTGTTTCACTACCTTTTCGTCTATCTTTCCTTTCACGGCAAAAAACAGGACCTTCGTTTTCACATTTCTAGAGAGTGTTTCAAGGGTGGCAAGTAAAGGGTAGAAGTGTCCTCCCGTTCCTCCACCTGCGGCGGCCACTCGTATCATTCTCTTTCACTCTCCAGAATCATGTTACCGACTATTCCAAACCCTATCATCGTGGCAAGAAGGGAACTTCCACCGTAACTCACCAGTGGAAGTGTCACCCCCGTCACTGGGAAGATACCAGATACGACTCCAACGTTCACCATCACTTGAAGCATAATCAGAATTGCAAAGCCTGAGATGAACGTTTTAACAGAAGGTATCGGTTGCATTCTGGAAACCACTTTCACAAGACTGTGTACCAGTCCATAGAAGGAAAAGAGGATCACACCAAGACCGATGTAACCTAGTTCTTCTCCAACTATCGCCAGTATGAAGTCGCTGGTTACAACCGGAACGAAGAGCTTTTCCTCTCCCAAAACCATACCTTTTCCCACAGTTCCACCACTTCTTATCGCTTCGACAGCTCTCATCACCTGTTCTGAAACATTTCCTTTCAGGTAAGAGACGAGTCTTTCTATTTGATAACTCCTAAGGATGTTGTTCAACATTCCCATTCTGTACGTGTAGACGAAGAAAATCAGTGCTATCGAAAAGAATGTCAAGACATAAACGCCGCGTGTTTCGGCAACGTAGAGGGTCAGCATAACTGTGAGAAAAAGCAAAGCAAAAGTACTGAAATCTGGTTCCACAAGTATGAGAAAGAGAAACGGTGATACCAGAAGTAAAGGCTTCAGAAAACCTCTGAATAGGCGTTTCATGAACAGCTGGTTTTTTTCAACATACCACGCCAAAAAGAGGATCGTGTATATTTTGACCAACTCAGAGGGTTGAAAGGAAAAATAGCCAAGGTTCATCCACCTGTGTGTCCTCGTTTCCCCGCCTGGAAGAATCAGCACAACCACCAGTAGGGCTATAGAAAGAACGTATCCGCCCACTATCACCGGTCTTGAGAAGAGCATCCTATGGTCGGTGTAAAGGAAAACTACAAAGAAAACGAGCGCCACCGTCAGTTTCATGAGATGGTTCAGAATCACAGAACGTCCACTGGCGGGTTTTATGTAGTCCTGTACCATCTCAAAACTGCTGAGAGCCATGAAGCCGGCGCACAGAAGAACGATGACGAAGAACACAAGAGACCTTTCGTTCAAGATCTACCCTCCTTTTCTTTGTATCTTTCGAAGATCTCTCTGAAGTGTTCTCCCCTCTTCGCGTAGTTTTCGTACATGTCGAAACTCGCACCACCCGGGCTGAACAGGATCACGTCTCCCTCTTTGGAAACCTCCAGTGCCCTTTCGAATGCTTCCTCCAAGTCATCAACCACGCTGTAAGGTGCATCCTTCAAAAGCGGCCTGAGATCCCTGTATATCTCACCGAATACGATCAAGTGCTTTACTTTGGATTTTGCTTTTTCCACAAAAGCGGAATAATTTTCTTCTTTCCCGATACCGCACATTATCAACACAACCTCGTCAAAGTTCGAGAGAGCCCCCAGGACCGCGTGAGTGGATGTTGCTTTGGAATCGTTGTAGAAGGATCTTCCTCTTATCTTTCCAAGGAACTCCATTCTGTGAGGAAGAGGCTTGAAACTTCTGAGAGAGTCCAGGAACCTCTCCACATCACCGAAAAGCTCCTTGTACAGAACGGAGACCGCCAGGATGTTCTCCTTCATCTGGTGAGGATACGGTTCTGGAAGGGAAAAACTTTCACCCTGAATGACCAGCTTCTCTTTTTCAACGAAAGTACTTTCTGTCCAGAACGGGATCTTCTTTGATCTCACACTGCTCAGATCTTCCAGAACCTCGACACCCTTGTTGTAAACGAATACGTCTTTTTCTTCCTGGAAGAATGCGGGTTTCAATTTCGATTTGAGATATTCTTCGAACGAAGAATGCCAGTCCAAATGATCCTCCGATACGTTCAAAAGTACAAACTTGGAGACCCGGGGTCTTTCACACCAGAAGAGCTGAAAACTGCTCACCTCCAGGACGTAGTAGTCGTAATTTTCTCTGAGCGCCTCGACGGCAGGTGTTCCGAAATTACCTCCTAAGAAGACCCTCAAACCCCGGTGTGAAAGGGAGTGATGTAACAAAGCAGCAGAAGTGCTCTTTCCGTTCGTTCCGGTGATACCTATGACCCTTTCTTCGGTTGCCTTGTCTAGGAAGAATTGAAGTTCGGTGGATATGTTCACACCACTTGCAACCAGTCTTTTGACGATGTCCGATTGGGGCTTCACGCCGGGACTAACGTAGACAACGTCGCAGCTCAGAAGTTTCTCGGTGTGCCCTCCGTCTTCAAAATCGACATCGTGTTCCTTTAGGTACCTCTTCGTATCGTCATCGAGCCTCTTCTCTTCGCTCACAAAGATTTCAATTTCCTCAGTCTTTAAGAGATACTTCAGAAGGGCTCTGTTGCTT
Source organism: Thermotoga sp. (assembly GCF_021162145.1). Classification (NCBI taxonomy): domain Bacteria; kingdom Thermotogati; phylum Thermotogota; class Thermotogae; order Thermotogales; family Thermotogaceae; genus Thermotoga; species Thermotoga sp. The sequence goes on along the minus strand of NZ_JAGGZH010000097.1, from coordinate 17,900 downwards.
TTTCCAAACCCAAGAAGACCGATCCTCATCCTATCACCCCGAAGACTTCAAGGGCTATCAGGGAGGATACCAGGTTGAAAGCGGTGAAAACCGCCACGATCTTTTCCTCTTTCCAACCAAGAAGCTCGAAATGATGATGGAGGGGTGACATCTTGAAAATTCTTCGCTTGAAGATCTTGAAAGACAGAACCTGCAGGATCACGCTCAGTGTTTCAACCACCAGAACGGGGAAGAACAGAATTAGGTAGAACTCTGTCTTGGTAAGAACAGAAACGATCCCCAAGGTTCCCCCCAAAGTGATCGATCCCGTGTCGCCCATGAAGATCCTGGCCGGTTTGGAGTTGAAGATAAGAAACGCCAAAACACCCGCACACAGAAGGATCATGATTCTTTCTGAAAATCCCTTTTCTTTGAGAAAAAACCAGTACGGGATGGTTCCGCTGATGTAAACCCAACCTGCGAGACCGTCCAGTCCGTCTGTTAAGTTCATGGCGTTTGAGCTTCCCACGATCACAACCAGTGCGAATAGATAGTACCACGCACCCATCTCCAGCTCGATTTCAAAAAGATCGACGGTCGTTTCAGGTCGTACAAGGACGATCACAACGGAGGCAACAACAAGTTGGAGAAGAGCTTTTTGATATGCCTTCAGACCGGTGGAATTCCTCTTTGCGATGCTGAGAAGGTCGTCGAGGAAGCCGATGAGAAAGAACAGAAATGTCCCAGCAAGGGTCACACCATCCACTTTTGAAAGAACTCCAAATAGGAGGCTGACCAGGACGAACAGCACACCTCCCATGGTTGGAGTTCCTTCTTTGTATCCATGAAGGTCGGGACCTTCTTTTCTTATGTACTGTCCCACTCTCTTCCTCTTGAACAGGTTTATCAGAACCGGATAGAGCAAAAGGTTCAAAAGAAAGTCTGCCGCGATCATCCTTCCTTCAGCTTCCTTTCGAAGATTTTCAAAACTCTTTCTATTTTAACCGCTCTGGATGCTTTGAAGAGCACGACATCTCCTTTTCGGACTCTTGTGGAGAGATCTCTGGCGATTTCTTCTGCGCTGTCCGTTTCAAGAACTTTCTTTTTGGTTTTTATCCATCTTGCCTCGGGTTCTGCCAAGAACACGTACACACCGTCCAAAACATCAAGCTGCTTTCCAAGCCTTTCATGGAGTTTCTTTGACTCTTTTCCCAGCTCTTTCATCGCTCCCACGACGGCAAATTTTCTACCGGGAAATCTGAGGAGTGCCTCTATCGCCATTTGAAAGGCTTCTGGACTAGCGTTGTAGGTATCGTCGACGATCCTCACACCCTCCACTTCTTCCACATTGAATCTTCCTGGAACTGTCTTCAAGTTGGATAGTTCGAGGACGTTCACCTTCTCACCCAGAGCTTCCATCACACACAGCGAAGCGGCAAGGTTGAGAAGTTGTCCTCTGTTCCAGAACCCTGGTAGTTTCACTGTGAAGGGTGATTTGAATGTCTGGTACTCTGAGATGGTGAAGTCCCTGTAGTACCACCAATTTTTCAGAACGACGTCTCCACCCTTCGTTCCAAAAAACATCACCTTCTTCCTATGCAACAAAACTTTTTTCTTCAGGTCAAGATCGTCAAAGAGTGTGACGACAACGGAGTCTTTCTTCGAGTGTTTTACGATCTCAAGTTTGGCCTCCATGATGTTTTCTCTGCTTTCAAAGAATTCTAGGTGAGCGCTTCCTACGTTCAGGAGAACTGCCACGTCAGGAGGTGCTATGCTGCACAGATGTGCAATGTCTCCCACTTTGTTTACAGCCATTTCGAGGACGAGGATTTCTTCTCCGCTGTACCCGTTCAGTATGGAAAGAGGAAGACCATACTCTGTGTTCATGTTACCGGGTGTTTTGAAGACATTTTTTCTTTTTTTCAGAAGTTCATAGAGAATTTCCTTTGTTGTCGTTTTCCCATTCGAGCCCGTTATTCCAATTATTGTCTTCGGAAACCCGCTCAGTTTCAAACGGGCAAGCTCTGCCAGTGCTTCAACCGAGTTTTTGACGAGAACAATTCTGTCTGAATGTACAACTGCTTTCTCTGCGATAACGGCATAGGCACCGTGCCGTATGGCTTCGTCTATGAAATCATGACCGTCGAATCTTTTTCCCTTCACAGCGACAAAAACGTCTCCTTTTCTCACCTCTTTTGAGTTCAGAACGAATCTCCTTCCGAGAAGTTCCTTCACTGAACGAACTTCCTCCCTCTCAATTTTTCTCTCACTATCTCTTCGATCACGTCTCTATCGTGGAACGGAATCCTCCTCTCATCGCTTATTATCTGGTATCTCTCGTGACCCCTTCCAGCAACGACAACTGTATCACCTCTGTTTGCTATTGTGAGGGCCGTTTCTATGGCTTCTTTTCTATCGAAGAGCACCAGATAGGGTTTGCTCTTATCTACCCCTTTTATCAAATCCTCCATTATTTGCTCTGGATCTTCTCCTCTGGGATCGTCTGTCGTCAGTATCACCACGTCGGCAAGATTAGAGGCAACTCTGGACATCATGGGGCGTTTCCCTCTGTCGCTGTTACCTCCCGCACCGAACACGACGATCACTCTTCCTCTCGATATCTTTCTAACGTTTCTCAACAACTTTTCCAGGGCATCAGGTGAATGAGCAAAGTCGACGATAACGTTGAACCCCGCCTTTTTTGCTGCTTTCACAACTTCGAATCTTCCCTCGACTCCCGTGAAACTCTCGAGAGATTCGGCAAGCTCTTTCGGGTCGAACCCCAGTTGATGGAGAGCAGCTATGGCAGCGGCCGCGTTGTACGCGTTGAAGTCACCAATGGCTTTTGTGAAAACCTTCAAGAAACCATCCGGTGTTTCCAGTACAAAGTACGTTCCTTCCCAGCTAACTTCGACGTTCCCCAGTCTGTAATTAGCGTTCCTGGATGTACCGAAGGTGACCTTCCTTACCTTCCGATGAAAGGTATCGGATAAAGACTCGTTCAAAACGGCGAAACCATCGTCCTTCAGAAGATCGAGCAGGTGGAGTTTGGCTTTCAGGTAGTTCTCAAAGGTACCGTGAAAATCCAAATGATCACGCGATATGTTGGTGAAGATGCCAACGTCGAACCTCACACCCTCCACCCTCTTCTGGACCAGAGCGTGAGAGGAAACTTCGAGAGCAAAGAACTTTCCTCCGCCGTCCCTGTTCTCCTTCATGGCGGAGAGAATGGTAATCGCATCGGGGGTGGTGATATCGTCGTAATAAGTCTTTCCGAGGATGTTCTTTACCACGGTGGTGAGAACACTTCCTTTCATACCTATCGACGTGAGCATGTGGTAGATCATTAGTGTTGTGGTTGTTTTTCCGTTGGTGCCTGTGATACCGAAAGTAAAGGTGTCCTTCCAGGGATCTTCGAAGAACAAACTCGCCAGCTTTGCTTCAAAATACCTTGAATCAAAGACCAGGATGTGTGGTACATCAATGTTCACTTTTCTCTCTACTGCAACGGCCACAGCTCCTTTTTCGATCACCTCTGGAATTATCTCGTGAGAGTCGAATTTCTCTCCCTTTCTGCAGATGAAAAGATCTCCTTTCTTTACTCTGGAGGTGTGGTTGGAGATTCCGGAGATTTTTAGGTCCATAGGGGCACTAACTTCCAGGATGTGATCTTTCAAAATCGAGGCAATTGTTGATATAGTCATTATTGAACCACCCCTGAAGGAATTCTAACACTTTACTTAAAACTTTTCCAGAGAGGGGAGAGGACCATGATAGTAACCTACCATCTGGAGAGATGGAGAAACAGGGAAATTGTACGGCTGGAATTGATGGAGGAAGGATCTAGAGGAATCTCCTCCATCGTGCCGGAGAAGAGTCTGGGAGAGAACTACAAAACTGTAGTCGCTGTGCTGGAAGAGTACGAAGGATTTCTGAAGGAAGCAAAGTCTGGACAGATATTCGGTCTTTTTGAAGAACTTGAAGAGTACTTTCCGGAACACCCAAAAGTGCTTTTCTCCCTCTCCTGTGCCGTGTTGAACCTTTTTTCCAAACGTTACGGAGTGAGTTTCGAGGAGATGCTCGATGTGCCTGGACGTGCGGTTGAAACAGTGGAAAGATCAGATGTTCTGGTGTTTCCGGAGGTAGTGGGGCATGTCCTCAGAGTGGCAGGTTTTTTGTCCGCTATGAGAAGCGTTGGAGAAAAGGTATGCCTTGTCGTCAGGGAGTATCCGGATCCCATCACCAACTCCATTCTCAACCTTTTGAAAAAACTCTCGAACGGTTTCGTTGAAGGAAGCTGGGGGTGATAGAATTTTCGATGAGGACAGGGAGAGGTGAAGAAGATGAGAGTGCTCGGTTTGATCCTTGCAGGAGGGAAGAGTGACAGGTTGTGGCCCCTGACAAAAGTCAGGGCCAGTGCTGCCGTTCCTGTTTTCGGAAAGTACAGAGCGATAGACTTCACACTGAGTAACATGGTGAACTCCGGCATCAGGAAAGTGGGTATTCTGACCCAGTATAATCCGAGGAGTCTCATGGATCATCTGGGCGCCGGGAAAGAGTGGGACCTGGACAGAAAGAGTGGTGGCCTTTTCATCCTCCAACCTTACGTTGGGCCGAACAGGGAAGTGTGGTACAGGGGGACGGCGGATGCCATCTTTCAGAACATGACAATATTGAGACGTGGAGAGGAAGATCATGTCCTCATAGGTTCGGGCGACCATATTTACAAGATGATTTACAGAGACATGTTCAACTACCATCTCAGAAAAAGAGCGGACATCACGCTCCTTGTGAAAGAACTGGACGAAACTTACAATTTGAGCGAGTATGGGATCGTACAGCTCGATCGAGACATGAGGGTTGTGGAGATAGAAGAAAAACCCATCAGACCGAAGGGTAACATCGCGTTTCTCGGAGTTTATTTTCTCAACAAAGAGCTTCTCAAAGAACTTCTCTACGCAACCGCTCCCCAGGGAAGGTACGATCTTCTCCTCGATATAGTGATTCCCAACTTGGACAGATTGAAAGTGTATGCTTACAGGTTCGACGGATACTGGAGGAACGTGAAGAAAGGAATCCGCGAGTACTACAGGATAAACATGGACATTCTGAAAAAAGAAGTCCGTGATGAACTGTTCTACAAAAATGGCAAGGTATACACGAAGTTGAAGGATCTTCCCCCCCCGAAGTTTACTTCGACTGCTGTCGTGGAGAACTCCCTGATAGCTGATGGAAGCATAATTGCCGGTACCGTGAGGAGCTCTGTTGTGTTCAGAAATGTCAGGATAAAGGTTGGTGCGATCGTAGAAAACTCGATAATCATGGAAAACACGGTTGTGGAGGAAGGAGCGGTTTTGAGGAACGTGATAGTCGATAAGAACTGTATTGTACGGGAAGGACGGGTCGTGGAGGGTAACGGAGAACTTCCCGTCTTCGAGAAGAGAGCTGTTCTGTGAGGTGAGACATCATGGGAAACGTGGTTGCAATGATCTTGGCAGGCGGACAGGGAGCGAGGCTGGGTGTTCTCACGGAAAGGATAGCAAAACCTGCTGTACCGTTTGGAGGGAAATACCGTCTCATAGATTTCACGCTGAGCAACTGTGTAAACTCCGGTATATACAGAGTTGGTGTGCTTACACAGTACAGACCGCACGTTCTGGCGAAGCACATAGGTATAGGCAGACCTTGGGATCTGGACAGGAAAGATGGAGGGGTCGAAATCCTGCCACCGTACGTTGGACGGAATGAATCCGACTGGTACAAAGGAACAGCGAATGCGGTGTATCAAAACCTGGAATTTCTGGAAGAGAACGACGCAGAACTCGTTCTGGTTCTCTCCGGTGACCATGTTTACGCCATGAACTACAACGATCTGATAGACTACCACCTGTTGAAAGGAGCAGACGGCACAATAGCCTGCATGGAGGTTCCGCTGGAAGAAGCAAGCAGATTCGGCATTATAATAACAGACGTTGAGGGAAGAATCGTGGATTTCGAAGAGAAACCTCTCAGGCCCCGTTCGAATCTTGCTTCTCTTGGGATCTACGTGTTCAATTACGAGTTTCTGAAAAAGGTTCTCATAGAAGCTGAGAACGATCCAAACAGCTCACATGATTTCGGAAAGGATGTGATACCAAAGATTTTGAAGGAGAACAAAGGATCCCTCTACGCGTACAGATTCGATGGGTACTGGAGAGACGTGGGGACTCTCAGATCCTACTGGGAGGCAAACTTGGAGCTTGTGTTACCTGTGCCATCTTTCAACCTTTACGACCCAAACTGGAGATTTTTCACCCACTCTGAGGAGATGCCACCAGCCTACGTGGCGCCAGAGGCCAAAACTTCTATCTCCCTCGTTAGTGAAGGAGCAGAAGTCTACGGAGAGGTGTTTAACTCCGTGATCTTTCAAGGGGTGAGGATTGGAAGGGGTACCGTAGTGAAAAACTCTGTGATCATGACAAGAACGGAAATAGGGGAAAATAGTCATCTGGAAAACGTAATAGTCGCGGAAAATGTGAAGATAGGAAACAATGTGAGAATGGGTGTGGGGGAAGATGCTGAGAACAGACTCGACCCTAAGATATACACGGGGCTTTTAACGGTGGTGGGCATGAATTCAACGATCCCGGACGACGTGATAATTGGAAAAAACTGTGTCATAGGTGTTGGTGTGAAGCCCAAGGATTTCAAAACAAAGAAGCTAGAGTCGGGTGACTATGTTCTGTCTGGGGAGGAATGGTGAGTGGATCTTTACTTTGTGAAGTTCAGGGCAACTTCAAAGTTGACATCGGAGGTCGTTCAAGGCTACTTTCTTGGAAAACTGAATCAGATTCCCGAATACGATTTCTTCGTTGTTCCTGGTCGATATGCGAAGAAGTATTCCGTCGACCTCACCGGAAGCTTCGAGGATTTTCTCGAAGATTTCAGGGCAAAAAAAGAGAAAGCCTTGAAAGAGGTTTTGGAGGGCTCTGCTTTGACGGACGAGTTCTTCGATTTCTGGTTGATCCAGTCTAGAAGACAGAACCTTCGTCTTATCGGTAGTGAGTTGTTCAGACTGACTGAAAGTGGTGATTACGAAGCTTTAAAAGTGTTCATCTCCGATATCCTCAGAGAATGGTCTGAGAAGGTCGAGGTGGAAGTTGTTGCTACTCCTTTAAACTTCGAAGACGTGTCTCTCGAAGTGGTAAAACAACATTTCGAAGAACTCTCAACAGAAACGGTGTTCAGCGTTCTTCAAAGGGAGGATCTTAAAAACCTCCCCGAGATCTTTCCTGTTCTCGATCCCCTGAACGGTGTCACCATAAAAGAGATAGACGTTGAAGACGTGGTGGACTTCGTGATTCTCAACTACGGAAGTGGAGAATTTTCCGAAAAATTCAAGAGTTTCCTCAGGGAAAAGTTTGGAACGGAAAACGTGGCGAGCCTACCGGGAAGGTTGGTATCGAAAGAACTCATAAGAACGAAAAATGGTAACTTTTACCTTCTGAAGATTGAATTTGACGAGGGTATCTACGGAAAGGCCATGGTGTCTCCAAACCTGAAGATAAAGTACGGGGAAAATAGAGTGAAGACATCCGACGAAGAGTGGATGGAAAAGATCGGAGAAATACTGGAGGGGGAGAGAACATCGAAAGAAGAGGAAAAGTTGCACTCGAGAAAGTACGTACAATCCGTTCGGACAGTGACGAGTTCGGATTTTTTCCTGGCGTTCATTCTGGCTTTGCTCGTGATGGGGATTCTTCTGATTATGTCCTATCTTCTCTTCAGCTAGGCTCATTGATTCTCGAGACTCTTTTTGCACTGCTCATTGTGACGACGGCCTTTTTGATGGTTTGTGGTGTTGCGGTTCAAGCTAGAAGGAGATTTGTACTGTACAAGGAGAGGGAGATCGCGAAGAGAACAGCGGAGGGTATCTTCATGAGAATAGAAGTGAACCAACCTGTTCCCGAGACGTACAACGACTTCGAAGTATCTGTGAGGGACGGTTTCATATGTCTGAAGAAATCGGGAAGAGAATACAGGTTCGAGGTGAATCGATGGTACTCAGGGCCTCAGTAGGAACACTTCAAAAGTTGAAAGGCAAAATCCGGTTCAACATGGACACAGCGTACCTCATGCTCGGTGAGAGGTGTGTCTACGACTGTCTTTACTGTGCCCAAGCGAGGTCTTCTACCTCTCCTTCGTACCTCCTCTCCCGCGTTGTCTGGAAAGAAATCTCCAGCGATCTTTTCGATGAATTGAACTCTCGTTTCAAGAGGGTGTGTATTCAGGTCGTTTCTCAACCAGGTTACAAGGAGGCCCTTCATCGCATCGTTCCGAGGTTCACGATACCCGTCTCTGTGAGTGTGAGACCAGCCGGTTTAGAGGAAGTAGTGAAGTATTTCGAACTAGGAGCCGACAGAGTAGGAATCGCTGTGGACGTCCCCAACAAGGATCTTTTTGAAAAAATAAGGGGTGGAAAATACGAAAGACACCTTTCCGTTCTCGAAAAAGCCTCAGAGATGTTCCCGGGGAGGATCACAACGCACGTCATAGTAGGTCTGGGAGAGAGTGACAGAGATATCATCGAATTTTTTCTCTGGACAAGAGAAAGAAAAATTACGTTCTCCCTCTTTGCTTTCACACCCATAAAAGGTACTGCCTTGGAGAAGAAAGAAAGACCTTCCCTCGAGCGTTATAGAAAAGTTCAGCTTGCAACCTATCTTCTTGAAAAGAATCTGATAACACTAGAAGATATCATTTTCGATCAGAGTGGTAGAATTATCGACGTTAAATGGTTTGGTGGTGTTCCAGAAGAGGCGTTCAGAACAAGAGGATGTCCGCACTGCACACGTCCCTATTACAACGAAAGCCCAAGAGGTCCTATCTACAACGCGCACTGGAGGTGAAAGTGTGCTCACTTTCAAAGGAGGAGTACATCCCCCGCAGCTAAAAGAATGGACAAAAGAAAAACCGATCGAGAGGATGACACTTCCCCAGAGAGTCTACGTTTTTCTGTTGAACCATGCTGGAAGTCCCTCCAAGGCGGTGGTTTCACCCGGCGATGAAGTGAAAACAGGGCAGATAGTAGGAGAACCCGATGGTTTCATTTCCGCTTATCTTCACTCACCTGTGACGGGAAAGGTGATCGAGATAAAAAAGATTCTTCACCCAATCGCTGGAAAGTCCGTTGAAGCTGTCGTCATAGAAAGGACCTCCGACGACGAGTGGATGCACTTGGAAACAGGCGATTTTGAACGCATGTCAAAAGAGGAAATTCTGGATGTCATCAAAAGGGCTGGAATAGTAGGGCTCGGTGGTGCCATGTTTCCCACCCACGTCAAACTTTCTCCTCCCCCTGAGAAGAAAATAGACACTCTGATCATCAACGGAGCAGAGTGTGAACCTGTCCTCACCATAGACCACAGATTGATGCTGGAGAGGGCAGAGGACATTCTCAAGGGGATTTTGATCATGATGAAAGTACTGGGAGTTCAGAAGGCAGTGGTTGGTGTGGAGAGCAACAAGATGGATGCCTACCACAATCTGAAGAAAGTCTTCAAGGGATATCCCGTTGAGGCTGTCCTGCTCAGGACCAAATATCCTCAGGGAGCAGAAAAACAACTCATCTACGCGATAACGAGAAGAAGAGTTCCAAGGGGAGGCCTCCCCATGGATGTTGGGGTTGTCGTTCAAAACGTGGGTACCTGCGTTGCTGTGAAGGAAGCTGTTGTGGATGGGAAGCCCCTTGTGGAAAGAGGTATGACTGTCAGCGGTGACGCTGTCAGGGATCCAAAGAATCTCATTGTCAGAATTGGAACACCTGTGAAGGACGTCTTGGAATACTGTGGAGGAATCGATGAAAACACAGAACGGGTCATCCTGGGAGGCCCTATGATGGGAGTCTCCATCACGAATCTCAATCTTCCTGTCATGAAGGGTACCTCGGGGATAACTGTCTTTCTCCCGAGAAAACCTCAGCCTCAAAAACCCTGTATAAGATGTAGCAAGTGTGTTCAGGTATGCCCGATGAACCTTCAGCCTTATCTGCTCTACCTCTTGTCCACGAAGAGGAAATACGATGAAGCGGTGGAAAACGGCCTCATGGATTGTATAGAATGCGGTTCCTGCACGTACACTTGTCCTTCCAAGATAGAACACGTGAGATACATAAAACTTGCAAAAACCGTCTATCGAGCCACAAGGAGGGGTAGAAAATGAAGCTGACAAGTGCCTATGCACCCCATCTTCGAGAAGAGGACGATGTGAGAAAAATCATGCTGGACGTTCTCATTGCCCTCTCACCCGCAGTCATTGGAGCTGCCTATTTCTTTGGATGGTACGCTCTCTTTCTCTGTGTTTCGGGAGCAGTGATTGGAGAGCTCTTCGACGTGTTTGTTATGAGGTATCTGAGGGGTGTGAAGAACTTCGTGCCCGATGGAAGTGGAGCAGTTACAGGTTTACTTCTTGCGATGAATGTGAGCACAAGGCTTCCCTTCTGGGCTTTTCTAATAGGACTTGTTTTTGCACTGGGACTGGGAAAGCACGCGTTTGGAGGGCTTGGCCAGAACGTGTTCAACCCAGCACTCGTTGGAAGGGCCTTTCTCCTCATCTCCTTTCCCACCTACATGACCACTTGGGTCGTGCCCGGCGCGGGATTTTGGAAATCGCCAGCGGACGTGATGACGGCGGCTACCCCTCTTGCTCTGTTCAAAGAGCACGGCGTGATCACTTCCTACTGGGATCTGTTCATAGGTAACGTGGGAGGGTCCCTCGGTGAAACGAGTGCCCTTCTTCTCATCGTGGGATTCTTCTATCTTCTTCTGAGAAGGAGAGTGAAGATATTCATTCCCGTTTCCTACATAGGAACTGTTTTTCTGTTCTCTTCCATAGCTTATTTGGTGAATCCGAGATTCGGTGATCCTCTCTTTCATCTTCTCAGCGGTGGCCTTATGCTTGGCGCACTCTTCATGGCCACCGACATGGTGACAAGCCCGGTTACCACAAAAGGTCAGGTGATCTTCGGCGTAGGATGTGGCGTTCTCACCATGGCAATAAGACTTTTCGGAGCCTATCCAGAGGGTGTTTCGTTTTCCATTCTTTTCATGAACGCACTGGTTCCTCTGATAGACAGGTACACCAGACCTCGTATCTTCGGTGAGGTGAAAGAATGAAGGACATTCTCAAAACTGGCCTGATTCTCATGATCTTCACGGCCATTTCAGGTCTCTTTCTCGGAGTCGTGTACACGGGTGTGAAGGGAAAGATCCAGGAGGCAGATAGAGCGGCAAAGTTGAACGCCATCAAATTCGTTTTGAAGGATCCTATCACCGGTGAATATCTGGTGGACGAGAAAACGATCGAAGAAGTGGTGAAAAAAACTGGAATAGAGACGGTTGTTTTGAAAGAATACAGGGAGGGAGCTGTTCTGGGTCCGGTTTACGAATTCGAAACAAAGGACGGGAGAAGGGCTTACGTTCTGTCAGGTTACGCACCCGGTTTCGGTGGGAACGTGACTACCGTGGCCTGTTTTCTGGAAACAAAAAATGGTCTTATACTCAATTCTGTCAGGGTGATCGATTATTCTCAAGAAACTCCTGGACTTGGAGCGAGGATCGGTGAAGAAAGTGTCCAGAGAAGGTTCTTTCTCATTCCACCGGAGGGTTTGAAGAATGGGCTGAGGGTAGACAAGGACGCCGGATCCCCGAAAGGGACACCGGAGGAGCTGAAAAAGAAAGGAATCGTGAAGGTGAGTGATGTTATGACGGGAGCGACCATCACACCGAGGGCGGTTGTAACGGCCCTGAACCTCATGTACAGGTATTTGACCGAGGAGGTGCTGAAATGAGTCGTCTGAAGGAGTTCACGAAAGGATTCATAAAAGAAAATCCAACGTATGTTCAGGTTCTTGGAATGTGCCCTACTCTTGCTGTCACCACAAGTGCGATTAACGGTCTGGGAATGGGACTTGCCACCACGGCGGTTCTCACCATGTCGAACGTGGTCGTTTCCTTGATAAGAAAGATCGTTCCTGAAAAGATCAGGATTCCCATTTTCATCGTCGTTATAGCGTCCTTTGTCACCCTGATAGATCTTCTCATGCACGGCTTCGCTTACGAACTATGGAAAACGTTGGGACTGTTCATCCCCCTCATCGTTGTCAACTGTATAATCATGGGAAGGGCAGAAGCTTTTGCTTCCAAACACGGTGTTTTTGACTCTTTCCTCGATGGTCTAGGAATGGGTCTTGGGTTCACAGGTTCCCTTGTTCTTCTGGGAAGTGTGAGAGAGTTCTTTGGAAATGGAACTATCTTCGGATACGAGATCTGGAGAATCAAGATCTTCTTGGAAATATTACCGCCTGGTGCCTACATAACACTTGGACTTCTCTCGGCACTCTTCTCCTATGTTGGTTTGAGAAGGAAGAAGAGGGGTGAAGCGAAATGAAAGTGTTTCTGCTCTTCTTTTCTGCTATTTTCGTGAACAACTTCGTTCTCGCTAGATTCCTTGGAATATGTCCTTTTCTTGGGGTTTCCAAGAGACTGGAGACAGCAACAGGAATGGGAATCGCAGTCACCTTTGTCATGACGGTTTCTGCTGCCATCAGCTGGTTCCTGGATAAGCTCCTCATGGCCACGGGGTTGGAATTTTTGAGAACGATCGTCTTCATCTTGGTCATCGCCTCTTTCGTACAGTTTGTGGAACTTTTCTTGAAAAAGACAAGTCCCGATCTATACGAGGCCCTGGGGATATTCCTCCCTCTCATCACCACGAACTGTGCAATTCTTGGAATGGTGCTCTTGAACAGTCTTATGAAGCTTACTTTTGTTGAGGCCGTCTTCCATGCACTGGGTTCCGGGTTGGGCTTTGCTCTCGCATTGGTGATATTCGCTGGTATAAGGGAGAAACTCGACCTGTATGACCTTCCAGAATCTTTCAAGGGAACTGCTATCGCCCTGATCACCGCTGGTCTTCTTTCTCTGGCGTTCATGGGTTTCCAGGGTATGGTGAAACTGTGAGGAGGTGACGGAGTTGGAAGTTCTGTACTCAACCTTGTTGCTGGCGGTTTTGGGATTCGGCTTTGGGGTATTTCTTGCCTATTCCGCGCAGAAGTTCAGAGTCGAAGAGGATCCCCGGGTGAAGATGATAGTGGAGGTCCTTCCGGGAATAAACTGTGGTGCCTGTGGATTTGCTGGTTGTGAAGCTTACGCGAAAGCGATCGTGAAAGGGCAGGCAGAACCCAACAGATGTCTTCCCGGAAGGTCTCAGGGTGTGGAAGAGAAAATAAGGAAGATACTCGAGGAATACAAGAATGACGCCTCTTGAGATTGCTTTACTCGTTCAACACGGCGGGTTCAGATTTTCAGAGCTGGAGCCCCAACTTGAGTTGGATGCTTTCCTGAAAAACTCCGATCCGAAGAAGGCACAAAAATTTCGGGAAAGGTGCAGTGAAGAAGAGTTTGAAGGACAGAAAACTCTTATAGAAAGATACGGAGTGAAGCTGATATCTTTCTGGGATGACTCTTATCCAGAGTCCCTGAGAAAGACCAGGTTTCCACCTGCTGTACTCTTTGTTCGGGGGGATGACCGTCTTCTCAGAGAAAGTTGTGTGGGAGTGGTGGGAACGAGAAGACCGACTGGTTACGGAACGAGTGTCACCAAGCGTTTTGTGAAGCTGCTGTGTGAGTGTTTCGTGATCGTCTCCGGTATGGCCCTTGGGATAGATTCCGTTGCTCACAGAGAAGCACTGGATAACGGTGGAAGAACCGTAGCAGTGCTCGGCACGGGAGTGGATGTGATCTATCCGAAGTTGAACAAGGTTTTGTTCAATCGAATACTGAAAAGCGGCTGTGTTGTCAGTGAGTACCCAATGGGAACAAGGCCGAGAAAACATCACTTCCCGGCGAGGAATCGTATCATAGCGGGACTCTCCAGAGTGATTGTCGTCACCGAAGCTCCTATGAAGAGTGGTGCGTTGATAACGGCAAAGTTCGCTGTGGAAAACGGAAGAGATGTGTTCGCGGTTCCCGGTGACATAGATAGGAAGACAAGTGAGGGAACGAACTACCTTGTTAAATCTGGAGCGTGCCCCCTCACAAGCGAGGAAGATTTGATGTTTTACCTTGGACTTGCTTCAAAAAAGGATCTTTCACTTGATCCGCCGCAGAAGATGGTCTACGAATCTTTGAAGGTTTCTCCCAAATCCGTGGATGATCTGGTGGAGGAACTGGGATGGGACGTGTCGGAAGTTCTCAAGGTGATCTCGGAGCTGGAACTGGCAGGTCTGGTGGAGTTTTTTTGGGGTACCTACAGGATACTGGGGTGATAGTATGCTGGTTCTCACAAGAAAAGTGGGAGAAAAGATCGTAATAGGTGATGAGATAGTAATAACCGTTCTGAAAATCGAAGGAAATTCTGTTAAAATCGGAATAGAGGCACCAGAACATGTGAAAATTTTGAGGGAAGAGCTCTATGAAGAGCTCAAAAGCGAGAACATAAGGGCAGCCAGTGTTTCGAAAGACGACCTGAAGGAGGTATGGAAGAATGATAAAGGTCACGAAAGACTTGGTCCTTCATCTTGAAAATCTGGCAAGATTGGAGCTTTCGGAGGAGCAAAGAGAAAGCCTTATGAAGGATTTTCAGGAGATCCTCGATTATGTCGAGCTTTTGAGCGAAGTCGACGTGGAGGGCGTGGAGCCAATGTATACACCGATTGAAGACAACGCAGAGCTCAGAACGAACGAACCCAGATTTTTTGAAGGAAGAGACCTCATAGTGAAGAACTTCCCAGAAGAGAAGGAAAGTCACATAAAGGTCCCGGGGATACACCGATGATCGACTGGAAAAAGGCAGAAAACATCGCCTGTGATTTTCTGAAAAAGAAAGGTTACAGAATCCTGGAGAGAAACTACAGAACAAGGTACGGAGAGATAGACATCATAGCTCGGGATGGAAAGGAAATCGTTTTCGTAGAGGTAAAAAGCGGTACTGGCAGAGTGGATCCTCTGGAGAGGATCGACCGAAGGAAGGTTAGGAGTATAGAAAGGTCAGCGAGGATCTTCATGATCCAAAACGATGTAGAAGGACCGATAAGGGTGGATTTCATAAGAGTAACTCCCGGGAGAGTAGATCATCTGGAAGGAATATGGTTGGGGTGGTAGAGTGAAGGTGGTGGCCACTAACAAAAAGGCTTACACGGACTACGATATTCTGGAGACGTACGAGGCGGGAATCGTCCTCACCGGAACTGAAGTAAAATCTCTGAGAAATGGCTCGGTCAGTTTCAAAGACTCCTTCTGTCGGTTCAGGGATGGAGAGCTGTACCTCTTGAACCTCCACATTCCACCGTACAGTCATGGAGGAATACACAATCACGATCCAGAAAGACCAAGAAAATTACTTCTTCACAAGAAGGAGCTCAAAAGACTCATGGGGAAGGTTCAGGAAGAAGGAATTACCATCGTTCCTCTGAAGATATACTTCAACGATAGAGGAATAGCGAAGGTGGAGATAGCCGTTGCCCGGGGAAGAAAAAAATACGACAAAAGAGAAGCAATAAAAAGAAGAGAAATGGAGAGGAAAATAAGAGAGTACATGAAGTACTCTAGGTAACTGTGGTATACTCATGAAGAGAAAAAAAATCAAATCCACAGGAGGGCGTGATCATGGCAAAAAGGTGTGAAGTGTGCGGAAAAGCACCCAGATCTGGAAATAACGTGAGCCATTCCAACAAGAAGACTGGTAGATGGTTTAGACCGAATCTCCAGAAGGTGCGCGTTGTCCTTCCGGACGGAACTGTTAAGAGGATGAGAGTGTGCACATCCTGTTTGAAGGCCGGTAAAGTGAAAAAGTACGTGGGTCAGGTCTCGGAGGTGTAAGCGGGCGCCTTGCCCGCGTTGTTCATGATAATAAGATTCAGAACACCGTTTTGGTACAAGTTCGTCTTGCTTGTCTTATGGGTTGTGAGCTTCGACCTCACAATTTTCCTTTTATACAAACCCCTCCTCGCTCTTCTGAGGTATCTCTTCCTGACTTTGGATATAATCTTCGGTGTGTGGGTACTTTCCATCTTCAAAAAGGAGATCATAGTCGATCAAGATACGGGCACGTTGAAATTGGGAAAGAAGATCTTCAGCCTCTCTTCGGTGAAGGGTGTGGAGAAGAAGGGGTTGGCTACCGTTTTTCGTTTCAAGGATGGAACGTTTGCTGTTTTTCCGCATCCTGTTGAGGACTTTGATTTTTTGGAAAAATTGGTTGGTGAGAAGGGAAGTGAGTAAGTTGAAACTGGGAGATCTGATGCCAAAAAGTTTGCTTGGCCAGGGACTTTTCGTTCAGGACCTCAAGAACCACATCAACAACAACATCGAAATCATTTTGAAAGTTCGAAGCAAAAAACTTCAGGAAACGAAGGACAACAAGAAATTTTTGATAATGACCCTCGAAGATCGAACAGGAGCGGTCAGGGCTGTTGACTGGTACAACGCCGAACTGAACGATCAAAGGTTGAAAGAAGGAAATGTCATCAGAGTGAGAGGAAGAGTGGTCTTCTTCGAAAACAGAGTCCAGATAAACGTAGAAAACGACTACAACGCCATCAGACCTTTGAAGAAGGGCGAATACGACTTCACGAAGTTCGTAGCTCAATCGAAGAAGAATCCCGAGATTATGAAGAAAAAACTGTGGGCGTTAATAGATCAGATCAAAGATCGAGACTACAAGAGACTGTTGAGGGCGTTTTTCGTGGACGATAAAGAATTCTCGGCGAAATTTTTCAAGTCGCCCGCGGGGATGAGAGTTCACCATGCCTACATAGGAGGACTTTTAGAGCACAGCGTTACGGTCGCAGAGATATGTAAGGAAATCAGCAAATATTATCCCCTGGATCGTGACCTTCTCATAACTGGTGCTCTCCTCCACGATATAGGGAAGGTGAAGGAGTACGTTGTGACAGAATCTGGAATTAATGTGACTACGGAGGGAGAATTGAAGGGGCACATATCGATAGGTGCCATGATGGTGAGAGAAAAGGCAAGGGAAATTGGTATCCCAGAGAAGAAGTTGCTGGAGGTAGAGCACATCATTCTTTCTCACCATGGGGAGCTAGAATGGGGATCTCCCGTTGTGCCGAAAACCATAGAAGCATTGATCGTTCACCACATAGAGAACCTCGATTCCAAACTTGCAAGGTTCGTTGAGATCATAGAGAATTCCAATTCAGATCAGGCGTGGACAGAGTACGACAAGAGTCTCAAAAGAAGGATATTCATAAGAGGTGAAGAACTGGATGAGTAAGAAGTACATAATAGTAGAATCCCCTGCGAAAGCGAAGACGATAAAGGGAATCCTGGGATCCGAATATGAGGTTTTCGCGTCGATGGGACATATTGTGGACCTTCCGAAGAGCAAATTCGGTGTTGATTTGAGGAACGGCTTCGAACCACAGTTCACCGTGATAAAAGGGAAGGAAAAGGTTGTCGAAAGAATCAAGGCCATTTCGAAAGAGGGAGAGATCCTAATTGCCTCCGATATAGACAGGGAGGGTGAGGCTATTGCGTGGCATGTGGCCAGGCTCACGAACACCCTTGGAAAGAAAAACAGGATCGTCTTCTCAGAGATCACTCCCAGAGTCATAAAAGAAGCGGTCAAAAATCCCAGAAAGATAGATATGAACAAAGTTCATGCCCAGCTTGCAAGAAGGATACTGGACAGGATTGTTGGTTATTCCCTGAGCCCTGTACTCTGGAGGAATTTCAAATCCAACCTGAGTGCTGGTAGGGTTCAGTCTGCCACCTTAAAACTCGTGTGCGACCGAGAGAGGGAAATCCTGAGGTTTGTACCGAAGAAGTACCATCGCGTCGTTGTCAGAGTCTACGGTTTGGAAGCCGAAATGATCATGCAAGAGAAGACCCTTCTGGAAAAAGATGTACTCGAAGAGCTCCAGT
>NZ_JAGGZH010000096.1 GCF_021162145.1 Thermotoga sp. | reverse complement strand
CTTTGACAACCTTGCTCCCTGTGAATGCATTAATGATGGCGAAGACATCGGTGTTGAAGATGTTCTTAATAATATTAGCGAGGCCATAAAGCTGTTTGAAAACCAGAACGGAGGGTGAAGTTTTCAGTCCTCAAGCCTGCCGCGCAAAAAGGCATCTTCAGGTGTGCTTATAGGAATAGGTATTGTTTTTGAAATGATATCAACAGATATACTGCCAAGTTTGTTCATCTGCTCAATGGGAACCGTTACAGATTTAGCGCCATTTTCGACAAGCATAGTCAGCCGATCTACAAAACTGAGCGTTGTTTTCAAGCTTCCCGTTATGGTCATGTCGCCTATCACGCCAAAACCTTTTTTCATCAACGTCCTGTGAAACGCCGAAAGCATGGAAACGAAAACCGCCACTGAAACATCTTTTCCTACCTCTTTACCAAGCATAGGATACGCTTGTACCGTTATCGTGTAGTCCTTCAAAGTCATATTCATAGGCAAGAGTTTTTTCTGGTTTGCGGCGAGATAACTGAAAGCTGTGTTCGCCGCTTCCTTGAAGGAAGAGTTTCCGCCAACGGAAAATTTGTTCTGACCGGGAGAAACAACTGTCTCTATTTTTATTAGGTTAGTTTTCCCATCAACCACTGAAACGGTGTACACAATACCTGGAGGTAACGGATCTTGAGAAATGAGAACCCCTTTTCCTCCTTCTTTAACGGAAACATAGGTTTCCTGTTTGGCTTCTTTATCGATATATGAGAGGTTCGTCTCCCAAAACTCCAGGCCTCCCATTTTCTTCAATTGTTCCTTGATTCTTCTACGCATTTCGATTGCAAACTCAAGTACTTTCTTGATGCCCTCTTTCTCATAGCTCTTATCCGGGTATAACAACTTTAGCAAACCAGAACAGGTCTTTCTAACTGCCTTTTCATCTCTTCTATTTAACTGCATTCCTAACTCGAAATAACGGTCTATAACGTCAACCGCTGAGTAACTGCGCAAAGATTTTAAAACCTCTGAAAAGTAATCTATGGCAAACCCGAAATGGTTCGTAAAAAGCCCCGCTTTTAATTTAGGAACTTCCCAGCCGGGAAGGTACGCGTGTATCCTATCGAGAAAAGCGGTATCCTGCATTTCTACGGGGAAAGGCTCAAAAAGATTCGAAAGTTTCAAGAGTGTCTGCACATCGTCGTTTATGTTTCCGTTAAATACCATAGATGCTTCCGCTACGACCTCGACCTTCCTTGCAAATGTTCCCGACTCCATGTAATCTTTGAGCATTTGGAGTGCGTACTGGTCTTTGAATTTTATTCCTGCGACTTCATCAAAAGCGACGACGTCCCATTCACCTATCAATCCCACTTTCCCTCTGGCAATATTATAAAACAGCTGAGCAACCGTCGTATTTCCTCCAGAAAGCAAAAAAGCATAGGGGGAAATTTCTCGGTACACATAAGATTTTCCCGTAGCTCTTGGTCCAAGCTCTACAAGGTTGTAATTCTTCTCCACTAAAGGAACGAGTCTCAAAAGAAGAAGCATCTTTTCTCTCCAGCTCAATTTCTCTGGCTCAAGGCCGATCGACCTCACCAGCAGATCTATCCATTCCTCGGTAGTGAATGCATTCCTTTTCTCAGTGAATTTCTCACTTATGAAATTTGAAAGCTGTATAGGGAAAATCTTCTCCACCACGAAAGGCCTGCCGGGATATGACTCATGATCGTAAATCAGATCAATAACTGCCCAAATACCACCGAGCAGCATTTTGGGATTCTCTTTGACGATCTCATCAGAGATAACGCCATTTTTTACATTAAGATTCTGAAGGAATGCATCATATTGATTGCTGTTTGTATCAAGAACAGCGGATATCCTATCGATAATCCTGAAACAGCCTTTGTCTCTGAGTTTCATCTTCACATACTCCGCTTCATCCGGGCGAAGGAAATGTTCTTTCAGGATATTCTCCACATTCTCGACATTTTTTGGATTTTCGAGGTCGGAAAAATCGGCATAAGATCCGAGAAGGTGCTCAAGCACATATACAGGCACGTTGTATCCGATCTTGAGCTTCCTCACTAATGCCTTGCTTATCACATAATCTGAATATACATTGATAACTTTTTTGTCGAGTTCATCCAAGGCCATGAAATCACCCTCTCAAAAAAGAAGCTTTCTCGCTGGCAAAAACTTGACATCCACGTAATCGAGTAATTTTCCGTTGTCTTTATCCCTGACGGATATTCTCACAGTTTCCCCGCTCTCTGCACTAAAGGTTATCTGCACTCTCACTTCATCTTCAACATCTTTCGCGATATCAATCTTTTTCTTTCCCACTTCCAAATATACCTTATTCGGTTTCCCAAACATTCTGTTCTCAGACACCAGAACAACATCAAAGGTGTTTCGTTGGACAGTTTTCAAATCCTCTTTGTTTTTAATTTTGACACCCATTTTTACCATCTCCTTTACAGGTGTAACTATCACATGTGGAATGAGAACCTCCTGCAGGCTGGCACCGCCATGCAAAAATCTTCCTGCTTTGCCTTTGAAAACAGTGCTACCAAATGCATAACTGATATAAGTGCCTTCAATATGTTCTTTTAAAACTTCCTCTGAAGCATCGGGGCATTCATTTGAAAGCTTGTATCTGGAAGTTGAATCAAAGGCGGTTTCTTTGACTCCTTTTACCTTTGATTCTGTATCGGCTAAATAAAACCCGTGGTCTGAAACCATATGCACTTCATAGCCCTTTTGCAGGAGTTTTATCACTGTATCTTTAAGTTTCTCAATAATTTGCGAAAGGAATTCTGCAAAGTCGCCATGTCCAAGTTTATCGATTTCCTGTGACTTCAAAACAACCTTATCAGAAGAGGCCTTTGAGTAATCGCCAAGCGAAAGAAACTGCACATCCTCTATAAAAGCCTTTAGATTTTCCTCTCTGTCTTGAACCGTCACTATTTCACGGTTAGTCTGTCTATCGTAAATAGCAACGTGTTTTTCCTTGTTCAACCTTTTTTCGATCTCCCCTGAAGAAAACAATGCCCCCATACCCACAAGGGTTTCTGTGGGCGTTACAGCAATTATAGGCTCTATTTCAAGCTCTGCACCTCTACCAACGTTCAGGCTTTTGGTAAGCTCAAATCTCATGGCATCGACAACGATAACAGCAATCTTTCCTTGATTCTCAAGTATTCTTCGTATGAGACCAGCTTGGTTTGCCTCGATTTTTTCAGGAGCGTAATAGTTCCTCCAAAAATTCTCAGTTTCTATAAGCACTTCTTGGATTTCTTTTTTTGCAAAATCCTTTAAGTCATGGGGAAGCCTCAATTTTTGAAGTTCTCGCCATAACTGATCGAATTTCCATATATCTTTTGCGTAGAGATCAATAAGGTTATCAATAGACTCGACTTTGCTAAAATCTGGCTTGTCGAGCAAAATTTCAAGTTTTAAAAAGTCTTTCCATGAAAACTCATCGGTGTATTCTTCAAGACCAGCTCTATTACGTTTCTTTGCCCTATCTCTGACAAAATTCAGTATTTTGGCTTTATCCTCTTTTTGCAGGAACTCTTTCGCCGTTTTCAAAAACAGTTCGTTTTCTATCTGAACAAAAGGATGATTGGGATGGTTTATAAAGTCATCAATATTCTCAAGTAATTCCTCTTTTCGTAATTCCTCAAAATCTCTGGCAAAACTCATAAGAACCTTTTCATATGTTTTCGAATCCTCCCATTTCTTATAGAATTCAGCAACGTAATCGGAAGGACTTTCGAGAAAATTCTTTTCGAGGATAAATTCGCCAAACTTTCTGGAAGCCTCTTTCAACGAAGTTTCATGGGGAATTTCCATACCGAAACGTTCCTTCAACACTTGCTCATACAAGAGGTTCTTTTGCTCCTGGGTAACCTCAAGACCCTCAGGATCTTCAAGAAACGCCAACAATCCCTCTTCTATTTCCCTGAGTACTGCTGTCAATCCTTTCTCTTTTACTTTGTTCCACCATTCTTCATCCTTCTTAAGCCCGATCTTCACAATCGAAATGGTCGTTCTTTTGTTGTAATTACTGGGTGAAATCCCAATTTCAGAAAGAAGGTTCGCTGCCGTGATGTTGAGCCCGTTTCCTCTATCCCAATATTCCGCGAGGTGTACAAGAGACTTATCTCTGATATCCCCGATATACACCAACACCTTCCGGCCCTGCTGAGCGAGACGTTCGGCTTCAAGCATAGTCATGAATTCCTCTGAAAGATCTAAAAGCTGTATGAACACCCAGCCATGCTCTTCAAGCGCGCCGATAAATTTGCCAACCACCTTGTCGGGATCTCTCAAAACAACAGGGATTTCTATGTTGCATTTATTCAATCGTTCATTTATTTTGTCAAGCACAACTGCCATAGAATCACCACCGAATTTTTTGCTTCTAAACCAACGTTATAACTTCTTAATCCTTCGCGATTTTCTTCACCACTCCACGT
>NZ_JAGGZH010000095.1 GCF_021162145.1 Thermotoga sp. | reverse complement strand
TTCTCTTGATCTCTTCATAAACGTTTGATAGCTCTCCTGATCTTTCTGAGAGGTCCTGATGACGAGTTTTTTGAAGAAAAGAGTTGACAGGTAGAACAGAAAAACACTTGCAAGAACAGCAATGGTCAGTTTCACGTTCAGAATGAAGAGCAGTGCAAGAACAACAGCGAAAAATCCCAGATTGAAAGAAATCTGTAATCTTCCAAGATATATCCCTGAAACTGCCTTTGGTATGTCCCGCGTGAACACAGAGAGATAATCACCTGCGTTCTGGGGACTCAAATGATCGAGGGGAAGAGACAGAATCTTTGCATAAGCGCTCTTTGTTTCCCTGGTGCGTGAGTTGTTGACCAGATATCTGGCTGCCGAGTAGTTGAGTTTGTGCATCACAAGGGACTGAAGAATCAGAACGAGGAGATACAGGCCTGCAAAGAGTAAAATCTCCCTGACACTTCTTTTGTAGAAGGCACTATCGATGGTGCTTTTGATGAGAAGTGGAGTGAGAATGTTGAAGGTCAGAAACAGCGCTTCGAGAAAAAAGAAAAGCGGATAGTACTTTTTGTATTTCCTCTCGAACTTTTTGATATCGCCTCTGACGTTACCTGTTGAGAAAAACTTCATAGCTTCTCAATTCCCCGGAAATGCCTGTATCTCTAAAATACCTTTCAACGCTGCCGCTAAATCTTCCTTTTTCGGAGAAAATTCGAGAACTTTTTCGCCTTTTTTCAAAATGATCACCCTGTCTGCAATCTTCAGATCCTCCAAATCGTGGCTTGCGAAGATGACAATTTTACCATTCTCTTTAAGCCTTTTCATGATTTCGTGTATTTTCAATCTTGTTCTGAGATCAACCCCACTGCACGGCTCATCGAAGATGTATATGTTTGCCCTTTTCATCAGAGCTCTTGCTACATCAACTCTTTTTTTGTATCCAGTGGAAAGTTCCATGTACCTCTTTTTCCTGTACTCCAGAAGACCCAGTTCTTTCATCACTTTCTCTGTTTCCCTCCTCAAGGTTTTTCCAAGGAGATTGTTCAGCATACCAAAGAATTTCAGGTTCTCTTCCACACTCAATCTGTAGTAGAAACTCCTCTCATACCCAGTCGATATACTGATCCTTTCCACTGCGAAAGAAGGTTTTTCCACGATGTCCACTTCATCTATAAAAACCTTTCCTTCATCAGGGATGAGAAAGGAGGCGATAATTTTCAAAAGAGTCGTCTTTCCAGAGCCGTTTTCGCCGAAAATCGCTGTGATACTTCCCTCTTCTGCCTCAAAGTTTACTCCCCTTAAAGCTTGCGTTTTCGGGGGGTATTTCTTCCAGACGTCGATCACTCTTAGCACGCTTTCACCTCAGTACCAGCTCAAACTTCCTCTCGATCGAGCCTGTTTGAAAGATTTTTTAAAGGCGATAACTCCTGATGGTATCAGTACCAATCCAGTTGCTGCAAGAAGAATCAGCCCTTTTACTACACTGGAAAGGTGTTCGCCTCTCATAAGAATTCTTCGTAGAAGGTCTATCCCGTACGTGCTGGGAATGAGGTACGAAACAGGTCTTATCCAGTCTGGCAGAATTTCCACGGGAAAGTAAATTCCAGAGAACAGGCCGCTGAGAGTGGTGTACAGCCACCCCACAGGATCTCCTTTCTTTGTGATAAGAACGATGGACGCTGAGAGAAGACCGATTCCCATGAGAGGGAGCATTACAGTGAAGAGGACAACCAGAGCTTCAAGAAAGTTGGGTGTGATGTGAACTGAGAAGAGATAGACCAACCCCAAAAATATCAGTGTGATGTTCATTGTGGTGAAAAGAAAAGAAGATGCGAAACTAAAGAAAAAAAGTTGCGAGAGGGGAGTTTTTGAAAGAAGAATGTACTCAAGCGTTCCCATGTTCTGCTCTCTCTGTATAACACCTTTGAAGGTCATAAGAGCAAGATTTGTGTACGACATAAAAACAGAACCTGTAATGAAGTACGCTAAGATATCGCCGCCGTAACGTTCTATCAGGGGAAAGTAGTTCCCCTGCGCTATGAATTTTCCAATGAGGCCGAACTGAACAATTCCCACAAAACCGGATAAGAGTCCAAGAACAAGCTGCGTTCTGTAAGAGAACCATATGAGGATATCTTTCCTTATGAAGTACAGGGTTTTGATCAGGAGTTTCAAGGGATTTTCACCACCAGTGGAAAATTCGTTTCCACCACGGGGTCTGATCACACTCAGTGTTGCAAAGACCCACACAGTGACTGTTTACACAGTCATCGCAGTTTCCTACTTTATCTCCACATCGGTCTTTCAAACCATTACAAAAACTCAGATAAACCTTTTCATCCACCACTGGATCGTTGAGAAATTCCATGAACGGTACCCCTCCTTTTGTAATCTGCAACTATCTTTATAAATTCATCTAAATTGAACCTCAACGGGATACATGTGTGAGGCTTTTTTACTTTTGAAAATTTCAGGGTTTTGTAAACCACCCTGTTGAAGGCACATCCTCCCATACAGAAAGGAAGAACGAGGCAGTTTCTGCATTCTTCATCTTCAAGTGGGTCATACGTCAACCACTTCAGATACGATCCGGTAAATTCGACACCGGTTTCTTTTAGGAAACCTGAACAGGTCTCCATTCCCAGTTCACCCCAGCATTTGTACACTTTTCCATCCACATCGATCACAAGGCTGTTTTTACACATGGCATCACATCTTGCAAAACGTGGTTTCTTGAAGTACTCAAAGGGGTACTCTGGAATTTTCTCTCTGATGTACCACCACAGTTCAGTCTCTATCTCTGCAAACTCCTCTGTGTTCAGGGGTGTGTCCTGGAAATCCGTGGGATTTCCTTCAGCGATCTCTATGGGCTGGAAGTTGAACTCCACTCTTAACTTTTTCTCGGCGATTCTATCGATGAGTTTCTTCACATCTTCAGCGTTCTCTCTGGACACATTCACTCTGACCTGAACAAATAGGCCTCTTCTGACAGCATGGGAGATGTTTTCGAAAATGGTGTTGAAAGTTGGAGCACCGTTTCTGGCTCTTCTGTACCGATCGTGGTACGCTTCTGTACCGTCCAGTGTTATGTCCAGCGCCTTTATCCCCGCTTTTTGAAGATCATCTACCATCTTTTCTGTCAGGAGGTAACCGTTCGTTACGATGAAAGAATCGTACTTCACCCCATATTTTTCACAAAGCTTTTTGAGCTCACTGCTCAGATTCACTACTGTTTCTTCCAGAAGCAAAGGTTCTCCCCCGTAGAAAGTAACGCTCAACAGGTTTGGCTTTTGATACTCTAATTTTCTTTTCACATCTAGGAGGAGGTTTCTCTGTACTTCCTTTGAGATGGGGGATCTCGAGGAGATATGAAGTGCCTTCTGATAGCAGTAAACGCAGTCGAAGTTGCAGGAATGGGTTAGAACAATTGTGTATCTCAAAAATCTATCACTGTAGCGATACGTGTTGAAGCGGAATTTCAGAAACTCCAGTTCATCGAAGTTGTCATCAAGCAAAAACATTCCCCGTTTCAACTTCTCAACTTCCGCTTTCGAAAGCTCTGTTGAGGAAGGATCTTCCAGGGTCTTCAGTACCTTATTGGTGTTTTTCC
>NZ_JAGGZH010000094.1 GCF_021162145.1 Thermotoga sp. | reverse complement strand
GTGTAATGTCGTACTCCTTTGCGATGTCTAAGAGCTCATCGAAATGTTCGTAGAACGGGTTTTCCCTGTTGTTCTTTATCATCCAGCCGGCGATGATCGCTCCTCCCCTGCTCACGATCTTCAAGATTCTCCCTGAGTTCTTCACCCTCTCCAGCACTTTCCTCGTCACACCCACGTGTATCGTCATGAAGTCGATGCCGTCTTCCGCGTGTGCGATCACCATGTCGAAGAAGTCCTTTTCAGAGAAATCCACCACGTTTTTCTTCATTTGATAGCTCTTCACAGCAGAATCGTAGATGGGAACAGATCCAACGGGAACAGGAGACATCTCCACGATCGCCCTTCTGATCTCCCTCAGATCCCCCCAAGTGGAGAGGACCATGAGGGAGTCTGCTCCGTACTCTATCGCTACTCTGGCCTTCTCTTTCTCTTCTTCGATCGAAGAAAAGCCTTGAGATGTTCCGATGTTCGCGTTCACTTTCACGGTGAAATCCTCTCCCACGATCATGGGTTTCTCTATCCTGTGAAGCCTGTTCTTTGGAAGAACAGCCTTTCCCTCCGCTATTTTTTGCCGAACTTCTTCTACTTCCACACCTTCGTACTCAGCAACCTTCTTCATCTCTTCAGAGATGATACCTTTCCGTGCCATTTCCATCTGAGTCATGATCTCACCTCAGCTTTTCACTTATCAACCTTGCAACTTTCTGACCGGACAGAACCATGCCACCGAAGATGGGACCCATCCTCGGTCCACCGTGCACGGCACACACTGCCATGCCAGAGACGAGAAGCCCAGGAAATATCTCACCGGTTTTTTCCACAACGAATCCTTCTGCTTCATCAGCGTCCATGGGGAATTCTGTCTTCATTTCGACAAAACCCCGCTTCGCAAGGAGTGACACGACGTTGGCAGGATGACCTGTTCCATCAACCACGAAGGAAGACTTTATCGTTATGGGATCAACATGCAGTCCCAGCCTCACCGTGGGTCCCCAGTTTACCACAACGCCACACACCCTTCCATCCTGAACGGCCACATCCTCCACAGAGACGTTGTTGAACACGGGTACTCCGTTCTTCGTCACTCTGTAGAGAAGAGCCGAAGCAAAGTGAACCGAGTCCGTCACGATGTGATCTTCCTTCATCACGTAGTCTATTTCGAGTTCCTTCAGGAAGCTTTCGAGTTCTTTTTCCAGGACAATCTCGTTGAACATCATTCCTCCACCCCAGATTCCACCACCTGGAACGTTTCTCTCTTCGAATACCGCCACTTTGAATCTCTTCTTCGACAATTCGTAAGCCGCCGTTAGCCCACTCGGACCAGCTCCGACGATTGCAACATCGAGTTCCAGACTGTTTCGGAGTTTTTCGAAATACTCATCGACGATCAATTTCGAGATCACCACATCTTTCATGAGAACACCCCCTTAAGAAAAATAAAATTCCTCCGCACGAAGGCGGAGGGTTTTCTTCTCGCCCTCCCCATTCCCTCCGCCGGCATTACCCGGATCAGGTTCTAGGGGTCGAGGACTTCCGTCCTCCTCTCAGCCCCGGAATAGGAGCTCCCCCTGGGGAAGGCTTTGCTTGTTTTTTCCTAACTGAATTTTATCTGATATAATTTAACTGGAGTTTTCATTTTTGAAAGATTTCAATGGAGGTGAAAAAATGGCCGATCAATATCATGAGCCGATTGAAGAACTCACAGGGAGGGACAGAGATTTCGTGAGAGCGTTGAACAGTCTCAAAGAAGAGATAGAAGCGGTTGCGTGGTATCATCAGAG
Organism: Thermotoga sp.; assembly: GCF_021162145.1. Classification (NCBI taxonomy): domain Bacteria; kingdom Thermotogati; phylum Thermotogota; class Thermotogae; order Thermotogales; family Thermotogaceae; genus Thermotoga; species Thermotoga sp. The sequence goes on along the minus strand of NZ_JAGGZH010000094.1, from coordinate 4,559 downwards.
GGTCGCAACCACAGAAGATGAGACCGTGAGAAAAATCCTTGAACACAACAGGAATGAAGAGATGGAACACGCCGCCATGCTTCTGGAATGGTTGAGAAGGAATATGCTGGGATGGGACAAGGCTCTGAGGACCTATCTTTTCACGGACAGGCCGGTCACTGAAATAGAAGAGGGAGAAACCGGTGGTTCGAAAAACGCAGAAGGAGATCTCGGCATAAGAAAGCTTTGAAAGAGGTGAAAATCATGGAATTTCTGAAAAGATCGTTTGCTCCATTAACACAGAAACAGTGGGAAGAGATAGAAAGGAGAGCAAAAGAAATTTTCTCAACGCAGCTTTATGGAAGAAAATTCGTGGATGTTGAAGGGCCTTGCGGCTGGGAGTACGCTGCCTATCCACTCGGGGAAGTTGAAGTGTTATCCGAAGAAGAGATAAAGTGGGGTCTGAGAAAATCCCTTCCACTCATCGAGTTGAGAGCAACTTTCACTCTCGGCCTGTGGGAACTCGACAACCTCGAAAGAGGAAAATCGAACGTGGATCTCTCCAATCTGGAAGAAACCGTGAGAAAGGTGGCAGAATTTGAAGATTCTGTCATCTTCAAAGGATGTGAAAAGTCTGGCGTGAAGGGACTTCTTTCCTTCAGAGAGGAAAGAAAGGTGAAGGCCGGAGAAAACCTAGGAGATTTCCTCGAGGCTCTTTACAAAGCCTCCTCGACTTTTTCAAAAGATGGGATAAGTGGTCCTTACACTCTTGTGATAAGCACCGATAGATGGTTATACCTTCTGAAGAAAAACTCCTCCCACTATCCTCTCGAAAGAAGGGTGACGGAGATACTGAACGGCCGGATTATAACCACCCCACGAATAGACAATGCTATCGTCGTTTCTGAGCGTGGGGGAGATTTCAAACTCGTTCTCGGTCAGGACCTCTCTGTAGGATACGAAGACAGAGAAAATGACAGTGTGAGACTCTTCATAACGGAGACGTTCACCTTCTATGTGGTCAATCCTGAAGCGATGGTGCACCTGGAATTCTAAATTCAAAGTTAGGTGGGGAAAATGCCCGACGTTCTGTTGGTGTATCCTCCTATGAAAGAAGTGGAGATAGCAGATCATCTTGGCTTACCCTACATCGCTGCTTATTTGAGAGAAAAAGGGATGAGTGTTCAAATAATAGACACCAAGATCGAAGGTTGGTCTCCAAAACAGGCCATTGAAGAGATCTCGAAAATGCCAACAAAAGTGATAGGCATCACTCTTCCTTTTCAAATATACGCTCTAGAGGTGTTGAACTTTATATCAGCTTTGAGGGAGAAAACCACCGCTCACATATCCGTGGGTGGCATTTTTCCCACTTTCGCTTATCGTGAAATATTGGAAAGATACCCGTGCATAGACTCCGTGGTTCTTGGCGAGGGGGAAGTAACTTTTTACGATCTGGCGAAGTCTATTCTTGAAAATAAAAATTGGAAGGAAATTCATGGGATTGCTTACAGGGAAAGTGAAGGAATACAAAACACTCCATTCCGACCTCTGGTGAAAGACCTGAACGGTCTACCGTTTCCAGCACGAGACAATCTCCCAAGAATATACGAAAAAACAAAAGTGGCATCGGTAATAAGTTCTCGGGGATGTTACGCCTCCTGCTCTTTCTGTAGCGTTGTTCCGTTCTACGAAAAATTTGGTCCAAGGATTCGTTTGAGAGACCCTGAGAACGTAGTGGATGAACTGGAGATGCTGGTGAAAGAATACAAAGTGGAAAATGTGATTTTCTGCGATGCAAATTTCACGGTTTCAAAAGAGAGAGCTGCAAAGATAGCAACTGAGATAATCAGAAGAAAGTTAAAACTCAGATACGCGATAGAAAGCAGAGTCACGGAAGTGGATGAAAAATTGTTCAAACTGCTGAAGGAAAGCGGCTTAAGAAGAGTTTTCCTTGGTTTAGAATCGGGATCTCAATCCATGCTGAACAGATTCAGAAAAGATGTCACAGTGGAGCAAAATTTGAGAGCTTTAGAAATTCTTTCCAAACTTGATCTGTATGTTTCTCCAGGCTTTATCATGTTCGATGACCGTACAAGTCTTGAAGAGTTGCAAGAGAATGTAAGATTTCTGAGAACTATTCGTCAGATCACAGGAAAAAAGATTCGTCCAGTTGATATCACAACGAAACTCCTACCCCTCTCTGGAACGGAATTTGAAAGGTACCTCAAGGAAAAAGGCAAATACAGAGGAGATGTGTTCAGTTTCAACTACAAGATCGAGGATCCCTCGGTACGTTTTATCTACTACTTTCTGAAGTTCTTCGGAACCATCATTTCCTACTTGAAAAAACTCTTCCCAGGGGAAGATTGGGACAAAAAGTGGTTGAAAAGTTAAACCACCACGATGTTTCCTCTTGTCCATATTCCTGTCACTTTTCCAACGCTTCCCACCACTCCTAGTACCTGCTCGTTCTTCTTTACTTCTCTTAAAAAGCAAGGAAAGTCTTCTGGCCATCTTACCCTTTCGTCGAACCTTCTGAGTAAATCTTCTGCTATCTCCTCGGTTTTTGCCACTACAACACACTCTCTACCGTCCTCGAAGCTTTCCAAAATGAGGAAAGCAGGAGTCAAAGCCGGGTCTATCCTGATCGTCAGATCTCTCGAGTAATGAAGCGTGAGAGGCTTGGAAAGTTTTAAAAATACCTTCCCGTCTCGTTCCAGAATGAATTCATCCAAGATATCCATCAGATGTTCTCCTATCTTTTGAACACTTCCTGCTGAGAAATCGAGATTCGGCAATTCTCCTGTATACTCTCTGTTCAGCATCAGAGAGCAGCCTCCGAAATCGTATCTCTTGAACCGTGACGTTCCCAAAATAGGTCCTCCAATCTGAACCCTCATCTTTTCACCTCCTTCTGAAAAACAAAAGGGGCCGACCATCTGGCCGGCCCCTCGATTTCCTGCACAGCGGTCACGCGAAAACCTCCGGTCCGTTGAGGGGCCGGCCCTTCTGTGTAGTGCACATTATCATATCGCTGAGAACTCCCTGCTCAAAGAGAACAAAACAACTCATCTTCTCACCTCTCAAGGGTACGATACCACCATTTTGTTAAAATCATGTTGCTTCTTTCATTAAATTCAGAATATCACTCTCGTCGGCTTCGAACACACCTATCGCCCAGTCAGAGACACCACCCACCCATATCACTTTCCCCTTGTAAACAACTAGACCACAACCGAATATCACCCTGATTCTGTCGCCGTACTCTTCGATCACACCCTTTGGTGAGAGAACATAGTTTGTTGTTCCGAGAAGCTTTCCTTTGTCGTCTACAAGAGCCAAACCGTTCTTATAGGTGAGATCTTTGAGGACCGCGTGCCATCCTACCAAGTACCCCTTCTTTATCTTAATGGCGTTCGTTGACCATCCGACTTTCGTTTCCCATTCTTCGGGGAAGAAAACCGGATCCAGACTGTAGAGATCTATCGAATCTCCTTCTATTCTTCCACGCCAGCAGACTTTGGTGTCTCCCACTGTTATCCTGGTCAGTATCACGTTCGATTTCACAAAAGAACTGTCCTTCATCGAAACGGGGATGAAATCACCAAACGTACTCCTTATGGAAACGTATTTCTTCTCCAAAAGATTCAGATCCTCGTCCAGAACGGCATAAGCAAGAAAATCCGTATGCGGTTTGCCCTCCTGCGACCAGTCTCTGTAGCCCTTTGCTGTGTACAGCATCTCGAATCGAGAGTTTCTGAAGAAAACCCTCGGATCCTCACAGCCGAGGAACTCTTGAATGTCCCGCGGCCAGAAAATGATCTCCATCTCTATAGGTCTTTTCACTTCTCCGTTCAGCAGGTCATCGATGTCCACTACAAAGTGACCGATCGACGACACGTACTTGTAGTAGTCGAAAATCACTCTCGGAAAGATGTGCAGTGTTTTATCAACGAGCACTGCCCCAGGATTAAAGACTGCCACGGGTTGTCTTGGATAGTTCGTGAGGACGAAATCCTTGGGAAAGAAGTAAGTCACCCTCCTGAAAACATCGATCGTTTCGTTCCTTCTCAGTGATTTTCTGTGGAAGAGAAGCTTTTTCAGAATCTCTTCTGCCATACTCCACTCCCCCATACGTGAAGGGGCTTTCGCCCCTTCACACGAGTTGATCCAGTGTTCTTCCGGAGTAAAGTTCTCCTGCTATCCTCACCAGCTTGACACTCAATCCGGTCTGCTGATAGAGGGAGAAGAAAAGAATCTGTTCCATCTGTTGTTTGCTCATAACAGGAATTCCATCAGTGGATGCAGGATGCTGCACTGGATAACTTAGATAAACTGGATTGTAACCAACTCCGTTCACCCTCAAACTATCACCCCCTGTACTTTTTATCGGAAAAAAAAGGTAAACTTTTACCTGGATATATTCTCCAAAGCCATCTCTACCTCTTCGCAAACAGGCTCTTCCCTCGGCTCTTCTGACACCCGGGAGTAGACTGTGGTTCCTTCACCATCCATAACGAACACCGATCTCTTTGCCACCGTGTAACCCGGGATTCCGAGAAAATCTCTGTGTATCC